>NZ_JBALNX010000050.1:4309-6462 GCF_036962035.1 Bacillus sp. JJ1773 | reverse complement strand
CTTTTTGGGTTCACTTCAAGATCAATTTGAGTGGTTTTTTGAATAAACAAGTGCCTGTCCCTCAGTGTAAATTATTACTATACCCTGGGTCAGACACCAAAGATTATGGTATTTTATTATTTTTCTACTGTTTAATAATAAGCTTTGTTACGCACTCAACATGGCTTGAATGATGATGGCAGATAAATATAGATGTAGTAGTGTTTTACCTTATATTTTTTAATTAATATTCAAATTATCATACAAAACGCAATATTACATCATGTCGCCCTTAGCTGAAAGTGTGTAATATGTTAACACTGATTGCGAAAGTGCTGTAAATCAATTAATAAGGTTAAATAAATGCATGAAAACTCAAAGAAAGGTTAGGGATGTCTAAACACTCAGGTGTCTGAAAGAAACAACTGAATACAACTAACTCTCATTTATATAAACTCAATGAAATCTTTTGGAGAAAATACTAAGAAATCACTTGATTTTTTTAAATACTTAAAAGCAGTGGGATTTTGAAACACCATGATAAATTTAATACTTTCAAAATCATTTAAANNAAAAATAGAAAATTCATTTTGATATCTTTTAATGATATCAATCGTTTTCTCATGAGACTGGACATTCTTTAGAATTTTAGTTTGCTCATCAAAGATCTGCAAAACATTATGAGAATTTATTTTCCAAGTTTTATATTCAACCACATATAAAACTTTATTTCGCACAAATATTAAATCAAATTCTTTTGTAATTCCTTTTACTCCTAATTCTTTTTTTATTTTCTTGTCATTAATCTTATCTAAGTGAAAATGTGCTCGAAATGGAAGGCCAGCACTCTCTAAAGCTTTTGCTAGGTCTTTTATTCCTTTTTCATCATAGTTTTTAGAAATAAATTGTTGTAATTTTTTATTTATAGTAAATGATTGCTGCAACATTCTAGGCTCCAAAATTTTATATGCCTGAAGCAGTAAACTATCAGAATATATAATAACATCCTTCTCTATTTCTACGAATGGATATATGGAAATTTTGTTATTTTTATCTGTAATATCTTTAAAAATGATTTCTTTTTTTAAAGATATTACATCCATAAATCTATTGATACCGTAATCTCTTATGTGTGTGATTTTTGTTAACAACTCTTTTAAAACCTCTGTATTATATGTTTTCAAATGTATTTGTGCTCTATTATTACTTCCAGAGGCCATTACAAATTCTAATAAATCTTGAGGACAAAAACCCTCTCGTTTTGAATATTGTTCAAATACTTTAGAAACACTTTCTTGACGTATTTAAAATTTAAAATGTCCGATTGGGTCTGTAACATTACATCCTGCATGTTACCAGACTGCACCATTTTATAATCTCTAATTTTTAAACACTCGGCGTTCTCATAAAGTAATTTGTTTGACCTTTGATAAATTTCAATGCTCATAATCATATAACCTATCTGGTATAAGGTCCGAAAATCAATTTCTGATAGGTAATTTTCATTTTGTTCTTCTTTATCTCTAGTAAGAAAGAACTTATATACCCCGTTGAACAAAATATCAACGATTCGCTTTTCTCTACCAATAAAGTTGCTAGCCACTAGGAGACTTTGAGTATCTATTTGACAAATTAAAGTCATTAATATCGAAAAATCATTATCTTTATGTGGCGTAATATTTAACCCAGCCCCACCTAAATTAGTTGCAATTAAAGTTGATAAGGTTGCTAATCTATCAGCAATTGATAAAAACACAAGAAACAATACGTTAGCGTCATACTTCTTAAATTCAAGTTCTAATAATCCAATATAGTGCTATTTCAATTTATTCAGAAGCTCATTAGATTGTTCCTTCGATAACTCACAATATGCTGGAAGTTCCATGCTCTTTAAAACTTTTTGTTCCTCTGAAAAAGCTAATAAATCTAAATGATTAGAAACAGTTTCTTGATAAAGTTTAGTAAAAGATTCTAAAAAATCTTCACCTGAATTCAAATTCACTCTATTTCTTGGCAACATAATTCTTTTTAGTTCTTGTATAAGAATGTCTTGATGATGATTTGTCAACATACTCACCATTATCTTCTTCATTAAATCTATATTATTCCTTACATAATTATTTACTATAGTTTTGCTTAGAATACTAATATAAGATTGAATATTGTCAGAAACA
>NZ_JBALNX010000050.1:1640-4252 GCF_036962035.1 Bacillus sp. JJ1773 | reverse complement strand
TAATTATCCACTTATAACATCAACTCCAAAGACCAGTCATATTTTATTTCGTTTTTTTTGTTTGTTTATCTTATATCTAGAATCATAGGGACTTGCCTCTATATTTTTCAAGAAGAAACTTACCCTTTCAAAACACCTCATATGACTGCCAACTCTATAAGTAGATTGTCCATATTAATATTATGCATTTCTTGTTCAATGTCGCTTCGACTTATTTTTAATCCATATTCCTATTAATATTTAGATATATGTTGTAAATGATTTACTGTCCATTCATAGTAAAAATTTTCGATAATTTCCATATCTAACTCCTTCTAGCATCAATATGACCGCCTTGCTCGATCCAAGAATATAACCATTTGACTTCTATGTCATAAAAATCAAAGTAGCGTACTATATCTTTTATGTTGGAATATCCATACCAATGATATTTATGAACAATTTCCAAGTTATTTTTTGAAATTCTAGATATCTGTTCATTGTCCAGATCACATAACAATACTGATGCTAGAAATAATAGTTCACTATTTTCCTCATTTATCGGTACTTCTATTAGCGTTTTTGACAACGCTTGTCCTAATTCAGTTAAGCTACATTTACTTCTATTTTCAATATAGTAATCTACTAACGATTCCACAGTAATATTTTTATAAGCACCAGCAATCAGGTCAGAACCATTTATTTGTTTATGCTCATTAGGATTTTTAATAAAATTCAGAAGTACCTCATCTGATGGTGGTAGAGTATGGTGCATGAACTCCCAAGCCTCTTTCCATGAGTTTAATCCTAAATGCAAAGCAATGGCTCTGGCGGTCATTATCTGTATTTGGGAAATAATCATTTGAGACTCACCACTTGTAATGTTGAAGAAGGGTGGAAGTGGCCAGATTAACTTTTGTTTGTATGACATTCGACCATGAGCGATGGAGTTGCGTATCTTAACAATTTTATTAACCAAGGAGTAAGTACGCTCATCTAACATAGAATGCCTTTTTAAAAAATAATTTATCTTTGTAGCTATTGAGGCCTCATCACTAATTAATACTTCCTTTAAAATGTTTAATTTAGAGTTAATTGTATTTTCTCTAGCATTACCACTTTGATTAAGTGTCTCTGTAGAGAAAATGGTTAGAAAACGCCTTATTTCTTCACTCGCTTCCTTCTTAAAATCATTATAGTAGTTACTTACAAGTAATTCTAGAATATGAAAATGCGTGAGAATTGCTTCGTCATGAAAAGTATCAACTTCACTTTCTGAAACCATATATAGTGCTTTTCTCCACCTATCTAATAAAGTAATAATTAATGTACTAAAACGTTTATCTTGCAACTTCTCAAGTAATAAATTTAAATCCTTAGAATGGTCTGACCCTTCAAGCGAAAAAATAGTACACTCTACGCATTTAGAGGGATTAGTTTCATTTTCTACTATTTGAGTTTCACTACTGAGTTTTTCATAAACTGTAAATAAGTGTCCTGTAAAGTAACACAATATACCTTCAATCACCAGCAAATCTGGTCTAGTATAACGCTTTATTTCTAAAGGGCTATCAATACTGTCAATCGTTTTAAAAAATTCAACAATTAGTTGATTTTGTCTTGTATAAACTACTGTTGTATCATTTAACTTAAACTCTACATTAAATTCATCTATACTAGGTATTTCATATATATCTTTGCAAAAGATTGCTCTTTCTTGCTTTTCACTCAATTCGTACACCACTTTCTTTTTAATAGCTATCAATATCAATATATATACATGATCATTACTTAAAATAAATTCTTATACAGATTCCGAGATAAATCCCTTCCTCAATAAAGACAGAGATTTTATTTGTATAGTCATTAACACTTTTACTTTTTAGGTGGGTATTTTTATACTCTTTCAGCTATTCTATTCCAAACTAGATGCTGTTTAGTCATCTAGAATTTTCTTTAATTCTTGTTCTCTTGCACCTAATTTGTCTTTTGCATATCCCCAACAAAAATTTTTAGTATCTGGCCCATTAATTGGACCTAACACTGCAACTTGTATTAACATTTGTCCTATTACTCCCCCTCCCTCTCTGTTATGATAGCTTTCATGTGATACTTTAGTGTTATAGTTATGTAAATAATACGGAGGTCAATCGATATGATAGGTCGATATTCAACAAAGAAGTTTTTAATAAATAAAGTAGCTTTAATACGATAAAGCTACTTTTGTACATACTTATATATCACATTCAAAGTTTGGAGAATATTGCTTATCAACCTCAAGGCAATATTTAAAAACCAAAATATGAGCAATTTCCTGTATTATAGAATTCCATAAATGTTCTTTTTTCTTCTCAATATCATCAGGTATCTTTAAGTTAAATTTATAGTCACCTTTACCATGAACAATGCTATTTCTATAAATATAGATTCCTTTTGAAAATTCATCTATATTATTCTCTCTTATCAAACCGCTCTTTTGAGCATATATCATAAGATTATTTATTTCATTCCCGATTGAACTCAATAAATAATTTAATAATTCTTCTTCACCTTGTTTGTAAATTTTACTAGTGGCACTTATAAAATCATTTATTTCACTGTTAATATTGTATGTATTAATATTTTCAATAAAT
>NZ_JBALNX010000050.1:855-1573 GCF_036962035.1 Bacillus sp. JJ1773 | reverse complement strand
ATATAAAAATGAAACTTCCTCATCCCTAATACTTATTGCAGCATTATAAAAACTAATTACTTCTGGAAACTTAATCTTATTGAATACCCCTTTTTCTATTTCGTGTTTAAAAGTTAATTGCATATGCTCTCGTTCATCAAATTCGTAGCCTGAGATATTATAATATTTCCCACTAAATGCACGAATTCTAGGATATTCGTTAGTATGTACCGAAGGATTACAATACCCTATGTAAAATAAAGCTTGTTGAACCACACTTTTGTAATTTGAATTATCAACACCCGATAATTTTATTGTCTCATTCATCTCCCAATCACCCAAATATTTATCATCTTCTAATTGTTTGAAGACTAGTTGAAAACTTTCAGAAGGAAACCCTACTTTAACACTCACTTCTTCGATAAAAAATTCTTTTATTTTGTAATCACCAATATAACTAACGTTACCATAATCAAAGAATAATTCTATATAATCACCAAACTTGAATCCTACACATGGAAATTTAATTAATTTATTATTAAGAACGGATAAATCAAAATCATCTTTCTTAAAATAATAATTGATGTCCTTATCTATTAAACTATCCGGGGACTTTAAAGCTAAAAAGTTATCATAATCCTCTTTAAATAATTTCTTAAAATCAACTGCAACTTTTTTATCGTCTAAGAATTGCAATACAAATTTTTGATCATCGATATGCAATAGTGAAATATCATTA
>NZ_JBALNX010000050.1:0-792 GCF_036962035.1 Bacillus sp. JJ1773 | reverse complement strand
TTCTACCCAATCAGAAACAGCTTTATGAACTACTTCATTCATAAATTCACCTCTTATTATACTTTTTATTCAATCCCACCAAGGAATACTCATTAAATTTGTTGCCGTGTTTCTTGATCCTTTAGTCGTATTACAAATATCACACAGTAGTTGAAAGTTAGAGGCATCATTTGTTCCACCAATTCTATTATTTCCTTTATAATTTAAAGGAATAATATGATCGATGTGTTTGCTGATATCACTATTTACAATTCCAGATAAGTCTCTCCTACAAAGCACACAAATACCTTTATCTCTATGAAACACAGCATCTTTTAACCATTCTGGGAATCTAGCCCTTTTTAAATTCCCATTACGACTTATATACTCAAAATAATCTTCTTTAAAATTATCATTACAATCAACATATTCGCTTAAACTGAGATTAAAATCGTGAAGAAACTTTCTATCTAAAAATAAGATATAAAAGGCAGATTCAATAAAACTTTCAACTACAATATCATCATACAGAATATCTTCAATAATGGTTTCATATAAAAATTTATCAACTTCATTTTCTTCAAGATATTTTAGAAAGTACTCTTTATCTAAACTAATATCCAATTTAAAAACATCAATTATTTCTTGAAGAATTTCGTAGACATTCTCCAATTCATTATCTTCGAACAAATAAGATTTTATTGTATTAACAATATTAAACTTGTATACCATGAGTAAAAAATAATGCAACGCAGAAACTTTATTTGGTTTTATACAGGCTTCTTTAATATCATCATCATTTTCATAAAAATA
>NZ_JBALNX010000005.1:27972-46850 GCF_036962035.1 Bacillus sp. JJ1773 | reverse complement strand
GATAATATTAGAGTAAGGGTTTTATGGGAGGAGATGGGGTTATGAAAAATATATTTAAAAATAGAATAAAGCCTTTTGTAATCATACAATTTCTATTGTTATTTCCAATCTTGGTTATTAGTATTTTCATATTTAAGGATGGCAGTGTTAATTTTTTCTATAATGGGATACTGCAAGTTATTTTTGCGGGATTCTGGTTATTAGCTGGAATTGAAAGTTTGATTTTGAAAAAGAGAGGTTTTTCGCTTTTGAACTTTATCCTCTGCTTGATATTCGTATATTTGGCCATACAAAGTTTCCACTTATATAACATTAAATGAAGAATCAAAGAGGGAGTTTATCACGTGTCAGTTTATGAACCATTATATATTTTTATATTTTTATTAATTGTCGGTTCGGTTTATTTTTTCGTCCTGATTCATACTATCGTAAAATTTAAATTTAATTGGATTGGGAAGTTGTTTCTCTTAATGTCAGTTGGCAGCTATTTGTTAATTGGAAAATATATGTTTGATTCTGGTATTCAAGCGGATGAGAATCATTCAATGCTGTTTGGTTTAGGTTTCTTGGAATTGATACTGTTGTCATTTTCATATATTTTTCTCGTGCTCTCCATATTACTTGGGAAAAGTGGAGAGAGAATTTTGTAGGAGAGTTAGAAAGAGATGAGGCAAAAATGATTAGAAAAGCTGTAGGTGCAATTGTTTTTCAAAGAAATCAATTTTTAATTGTCCATAAAGTCAGCATCAACACAAATAAAGGTAAACAAATGATAAAAGGGGAATGGGATTTTATAAAGGGTGGCGTAGAAGTGAATGATCGGAATTTAACCTATACGCTATTTCGTGAATTAGAAGAAGAGACTGGTTCAAAAGAATATAGGGTTGTAAAAGAATTTGATGAGAAAATATTCTTTCATTTTCCAGATGAAATTAAGATGAAAATCGGATACGACAAACAGGAAACAATCATGTTTCTTGTAGAATTTTTAGGCGATCGTAACTCTTTAAATCCAAATGATCGTGAAATAAGGGAGTTAAAATTCATCGATAAAGACAAGGTGGCTGAAATACTTACTCATCAAGTCACGAAGGATTTTTTTAAAAGGCATTTAATTGTTTAATTTTGTTTATAGAGCTGCTAGTTATACTAATTTGTCAAATCAATTACATAAACAGGTGCGTTTCTGGAATTAGCAGGAGCGCATTTTTCTTAATAGGGCAGGTTAAGGGAATTGTGGGAACTATTTCCTTCGTGATTCGTATAAAAGTAACAGGAAAACCCATGATTAAATGGGAAATGAGGAGACTCTATGGCTGAAATAATTTTAATAATTATTTTAATGATACCCTTTTATGGGTTGCTTATTTGGTCCTATTTGGATCCAGAGGAAAGTATGTTGTTTGGAAAAAGGTGGATGTATAAAGAAGAACCAGAGATATCTGATGAAGCTATCCGATATACTAAATTCGCATCAATGACTGTTATGATTGGATTGCCTATCATTCTAATAAGCTTCATCTTAGATATTCCCTTTCTCAAATTTTCGATGGTAATCATCCCGTTGGTATTGGCAATAGGAGCGTTTAAAATTTTCACAGATGAAAAAGATTCTTAAACAATCGGGTGATAAAAATGACTTTATATTATAAAGAATATGGTGATAAAGAGGCTCCGCTGATGCTTTTTTTACATGGCGGCGGGGTGAGCGGCTGGATGTGGAGACAACAAATACAATACTTTGCTCACTATCATTGCATCGTACCAGATTTACCAGGGCATGGCCAAAGTACTCACGAGGAACCATTCTCAATAAAATCGAGTGCTAATCAACTACTTGCATTAATTGAAGAAAAAGCTCACGAAAAAGAAGTAATCATCCTAGGATTTTCACTAGGTGCCCAAATAGCTATTCAAATGTTAAGCTTAAAACCAGATTTGATCGATTTTGCTATTATCAATAGTGCACTCGTGAGGCCCATTCCATTTGCGAAAAAAATAATAAATCCCTCTATTAAACTATTTTATCCGCTAATCAAAAATAGGTCGTTTTCAAAACTCCAAGCCAAAACACTTTATATTAGCAAAGACGACTTTGAACAATACTTTCAAGAAAGCCGCCAAATGAAATTAGAAACGCTTGTAAGCATCATGGAAGAGAATATGTCATTCCAAATACCAAAGCATTTTGAAAATGCAAAAGGAAAGATTTTAGTGACTGTCGGGGAGAAAGAAAGAGCAATGATGAAAATATCGGCCATTGATCTAGTGAAAAATAACCCTAATTGTAAAGGAGTTATATTATCAAAGATTGGCCATGGTGTATCTTTGGCAAAGCCAGATTTGTTTAATCAAATGGTTGAAGCTTGGGTAAATGAAGGTAAAATGCCGGATGGAAGAGAAATAGGTTTAGAGCCAATGAGTTAAACATAAAAATTGTCTGGGAGAAAAATTAATGATTAGATTAGCTGAATCAAAAGATATTGATCAATTAATTAGAATGAGATGGGATTTCACAATTGAACATAACCCCTCCAATAAGTTTAATGAAAGTGATCTTGAAAAGTTTAAAATCGAGTGCCGAAATTTTTTAGAAAATGCGATTAATAGTGAGCAGTGGTTTATTTGGATCGCAGAGGAAGAAGGCAGAATTATTTCTCACATCTATATTGAATTAATACAAAAAGTGCCCCGTCCTGGGAGGATTACAAGACCTTTTGCCTTTATGACTAATGTGTATACAGTTAGTGATTATAGAAACAAGGGGATCAGCAGTCAGCTACTTACTACTATAAATGAATGGGCCAAAAATGAGCAGTATGAGTTTATCATTGTTTGGCCGAGTGATGACAGCATAAATTATTATAGGAAAAATGGATATAGTCATTGCAAAGAGCCTATGGAGTACTTTCCTTCTTAATTTTAAAACCTTTTGTATTTTTGATCGGAGGAGGAACCAATGTTAAATAAAGAACTTATACCTCAAAGCTTTACGAGGTTTGCCACGAATGAGTGTAAAGATTCTAGTAAATTATATGAATATTTATCACTGAAAATTGCAAAAGACGATGAATTATTACAATTATGTACATATGCCAGTAAAGGTCAACCCGTTCCGAATTTACTATTTGGGGCTGTTCATTACCTTTTGCTTAAAGGAAAGAGACATAAGTTAAAAGAGTATTATCCTAGTATCGTGAGTAACCCAAAATCTTTTGAAGGGGCGTTTCATAGCTTTAAAGATTTTTGCCTTCAATATCAAGATGAGATTACATCTATCCTCCGAACAAGGCTTGTTCAGACAAACGAGGTGCGAAGATGTGCTTATCTGTATCCTGTATTTAGTTTGATATACGAGAAGACAAATAAACCTCTGGCGCTGATTGAAATCGGAACTAGTGCGGGGTTGCAGCTTCTTTGGGATCAGTTTTCTTATTCATATGGTACAAATGAAGTATTTGGGAATAAAAATTCTACAATAAACATTACTTCAGAGATAGTGGGAGAAAATATTCCGTTTATTTCTTCAGCTCCACCTCCAGTTTCTAAGAGGATTGGTTTGGATTTAAATACGATTGATTTAAATGATGAGGAAGAGAAATTGTGGATGAAATCGTTAATCTGGCCGGAACACAAAGAAAGACTGTTAATGTTTGAACAAGCAGCGAGTTATATGGTGAAGAATCCCGTCCAATTAGTCGAAGGAGATGGGATCGGTTTATTAAGTGAATACGTTGATAAGATGCCGAGTGATAGCACTGTTTGTATTTTTCACACCCACGTTGCCAACCAAATGCCAATTGAAGCAAGAAAATTACTTCTTCAAACGATTCAAGCAATTGGCAAGGAACGAGATGTTTTTCATATTTATAATAATATTCAAGACAAGTTTTTACATCTAGATTTTTTTATAGATGGTATGGAAAGTAATGAAACAATCGCTGAAACAGATGGTCACGGCAGATGGTTTAGATGGTTAAGAGAAGGGGAGGATTTCAAATGAATTATTCTGCAAGAGCAACAGAATGTCCAAAATGTGGCGGAAAAGAATTGGGGAAAGGAAAGCACTCTGGGTATGCGGTTATGCAACCTGAAAATAAGATGAGCCTAGGCTCAAATATTGAATACATTCTTTGTACGGACTGTGGATTTATTATTGAAAGCTATGTGAAAAAGCCAGAGAAGTTCAAGGGGACCATTTTTTAAATCATGAGATTTTATTAATAAAACAATGGGCAGTTCATCATGCCATGGATTTTTATAAAAAGGAGTCGACTGTATGGCATATGTTTTTTCTGCAATTATTGTGTTGGCTGTTGTCTTAATGATTTTTAAAGTCATTCGAAATAGGAAATTGCCAAGCAATAACTATACTCCATTTGATGATATTGCAGAGGGGAAATCTGGAGAAGATAAGGAATATAGGCATAAATAGATGTTTTATAGGTTCTAATCGAAAAATGATTTGAACCTATTATTTTTTAAAAATGGATCTGCCTTTTCATTTACCACAAAAGTCAAAAAGGCAGCTTCGCTGGATAAAACGTGAAACATTATATATTTATATGCGTCTTTAATAAAAAAGGGGCTTTTTGAGTTGGGTAAAAAAAGAAGAAATATAATATATGTAACCGCTGTATTAATAATATTGACTCTTTTCTATCCGTCATCAAGAGGGTTGGCTTGTGATTGTGATATACCTAAAACTGCAAATGAAGCATTGAATAGGGCAGCAGCTGTGTTTAGAGGAGAGGTGCTGCAGGTAAAAAAGAAAAAAATCAACGGTAAATCCTACGATGTCGCTTTGATATCAGTATCAGAAATTTGGAAGGGCATTGACGAATCTCATGTATTTGTTACTACAGATTGGAGCAGCAGCTGCCAATATGACTTTGAAGTGGGAAAAGAGTATCTCTTCTATCCAAATGATCATGACGGCATACTAAAAGTCATTAACTGCGGAAGAAGTGCCGAAATCCAATATGCTAATCAAGATCTGCTAGAGCTTGGAAAAGGGAAAGAGCCTAAATACACGGTCCAATTAGAAGAGGAATTAATGAGCAGCAAATGGTTTCAGCAAAGTAGTATGTTACTTGTATTATTTATAATTGTTTTTGCCATTGTTTATTTTAGGAAAAAGAAAATCAAAAATTAAATTGTATAGGAGGGATTAGATGCTTCATGGTGGGGATTTCATGTTTGATTTCGCTCCTACTCTTGTTGGCATTATCTTTGTCATCGTAATCTCTACAATCCTATTTACAATATTTAAAGGATTTTCTCAATGGAATAAAAATAATAACTCCCCAAAACTCAACGTCAACGCGAAAGTGGTGGCAAAAAGGACGGCCATTCGTGGCGGAGGAGAGCATAGGGCTTATAGTGATTATTTTGTTACCTTTGAGGTTGAAAGCGGAGATCGGTTTGAATTAGAGGTTGAGGGTTCTGAATATGGGATGCTTGTTGAAGGTGACACCGGAGAGCTTGCCTTTCAGGGCACAAGATATTTTGGTTTTACAAGGCAGAAAAAGAAGATGGAGATTGATACGTAAACTTTTTAATCTAATGTTCAGAAATGATATTACCATAAAGAGGAATTTCCCAAACCTATAATTCAACCATAATAAGGGTAAATTAACCAAAACGATTCTAAGAGGTGCGTGATGAAGCAGTTTGTTTTGGTCATACTTATGATCTCGATTTTGGTTATTTATCCTGCACAGTCAAAAGCAACAACTTTGCCTTGCAGTATGGTATTGGAGCCCGTTGATAAAAAACTTACCAATGCAAAGGGATCAGCATTGATTTATAAAGTGAAGTTGATCCCTCAAAGCTTTGCACGAACGAATATAAGTATTCTCGGGGTGCACCTTCCAAAACCATCCGCCTATGGCAATTACGATAGTTATGAAGGATTTGCCTTTATACCAAATGAAATCAGCTGGCGTTTCAGGCTTTATCCCACTCAAGAAATAGATGGTCCAACTTGGGCTGGAAGAATTGATGACATTACAGCAAAAATGGAAAATGTAGAAGTACAGATAAGACTTTCTAATTCAAATTCCAAAAAGTTGGGGCCTAGTATATTATCAGGCAAAATTAAATCTTGTAAATAGAAGCTATCGAACAAAGGGGCATTAATGAAACAGAGGTAATGCTTTTTTCTTTTTAAGTCAAGGAATTGTGCTTTTTGTAAGGCTCTGTTAAACTTTAATGTTGATATAAGGTTATAAAATAGGAAAAGCCATTACTACGGAGGCTTCCCCTCTAATGTTTAGCTATTGTTAATAAAATGCTCAAACCAACTAATACTCAAAGAGATAATCCAAACAGTTAATGGAAGTACAAAACTCTTTATTGCTTGTAACCAATAAAACTTTTTACCTTGTTTTTGCAGTATTCTATCCGTAACAAAAAATAAGGCAGAAGCTCCTAAACTATAAGGCAAGACTACAAGTCCGAAAACAATGTGTAACGCTCCAGAGCCAATTATTTCTATATTTTTGATTTCGCTTGTTTTTGACATTAATTCTGCTACCTTATCACTTATAATGGAAGTCAACACTCCATAAATAAGAATAACAGGAAAGCTATACATTAAATATAAATTTATAACATTGATAGCCGAATAAAAATAATTTTGTTCTGCAACAACTTGCTCATTAAATGGATTTGGCATAATAAATCCTAATAAAATTGCAAATAAAGCACTTGATATAGAAGCAGATATTATTTTTCTCTTTAACATTTACTCACCTCCGCAAATTACTAATTTATTCACTATACTTTGTAAAATTGAATTAACACTAAATTTTGACAATCGCAAACTGTCTTATGTGTCCGTATCTATTCTTCATTGTCCATTTTTCACTTTGATATGGTTGTTAAAATATAATTTTCACTCATCTTTACTGAGTAAGATAAAAAACATTTTCTTTCTAGAATATAAATAAAACCCTATTTGTATCAAATGGTATACACCCGCAACTATTAGGAAGTGCAATAGTACCTCAGGATTCTCCATAACCCCTCCAATATCCTTTGCCATCGCAACTATATAAAGGAAAGCTAAAGTAGTCCCAACAATGGTCGGAAAAAAGAATAAGGTTGTTATTTCCTTTGAAATGATGTTCTTTATTTCCTTTGAAGTAATTCCTATATTATCAAGCTTTTTATACTTCTCCTTTTCCTTCTCAACATCAGAGAAAAGATTCAAATATAAAAGAATAAACGACCCAAAGAAAAAAATAACACTTAATATAGTTGTTACAAAAAACAATATGCCATTAGAATTTTTATTACGATTATAATCTTCAATTCTAGATGATATCTGAAATAAATATTCTTCAGATGTGTTCTCAACACGAATATCAGTAAGTGGCAGGGAATTTTCATTATAGTTCCTAAACTTTTCAGCTAGTTTTTCGACAACATTGGTGGTCTCTTCCCAATTTGCAACATTGATTAAGTGAATGTTTGATTCATAACCATTTAAGCTATTTTTTAATTGCTCGAATTGTGAATTGCCTACAATAATAAAATCCTGAAGATTGCTTAGTATATTGATGTTTTTTTCAACGATTATTTCCTTTAATGCATAGGAATGCTTTTCATCTGAGAATAGGAAAACATTATTCTGATAATATTCGCTTCCATCCGTTTTTTTTGGATCTTCATTTATATAATATAGAAAATCCTTATCCTGCAGGTCCACCTTACTGGAAGTTAATTTATTAAATTGATCCAGTGACATAAAATTATAGACATTGATCCAGTTGCTATAAGTTTGTTTTTGATAGTAGGAATATATCGGTATCACCAGATATTTTTGTATTGAATTATCTTTTTGGTCAACGATGGAATAAATTTCTTCTTTACCTAAGTTGTTTTTATTCTCTGTTTGTATAAATGCAATATCATAAGGATTTCCGTCAACTGCTTGCTTTTCAGATAGCATGTAGGTAAATAATATTATGGTGCTATACAAAATCGTCACCATTATCATAACAGTAACGAGCATAAGTATAGATGTCAGTTTTCTAAATTTATATTCTAGACTAGTCAGAAACAAGAGTCTGCGGTAATAATAGGATTTATACTTTTTAGCAAGTTCTATGAAGAAACTAGTGAACTGATAAATGCTGATGTACAATCCTAACAATGTTGATAGTGTCCAAATAAGTAGGTATTCCCCACCAACATTAGGATCTGTATACGTATAATATAGCCCCAGAATAGAGCCGATAACAATTGCTACTCCTATTCCGCCAATTAGTGGACTCTTCATCTTGATCGATTCTGCAATCTTGTCGCTTTTTAAACTTACAACAACGTTTCTTTTGAGTACGAAAAAGAGTGATCTCCCAACCGCAACGAAATAAACAACTATGAATATAATTATCGTATATAGGAACATTTTACTGTTTATATGAAATGAAATTCCTTGTATCCCAACACTATTCATTAATATTAAAAAGAAAAGTCGTGAAAATATAGTTCCTGCAAGAATACCAGAAGCCAGTGATGCAAATGCAATAATGCCATTCTCCAACAATAACAATTTTCCTATATCACGATTAGACATCCCTAAAGTCATAAGAAGCCCAAACTCACTTTTCCTTCGTTTAATAAAAATGCTGTGGGCGTAACTAATAAAAAATACTGTGAATACAATTAGTGCAACACCCGGAACGGTTAAAACATATTGAATTGATTCCGTCCTTTTCACTTGAACAACTTGTTGGTTAAAATACACAGTCGAAAATATAAAGAAAAATATAACTCCAAAACAGTTGCATAAATAGTAAAAGAAATACTTTTTATAATGAGCCTTTGCCATTTTCCAAACGATTTGATTAAAAGACATCCGTTCTTCCTCCTAAGATAGCGAGGTTATCCATAATTTGATTTAAAAATTCTTTTCTGCTTCCTTTCCTCACAAGATGTGAATGAATAGAGCCATCTTTTATAAAAATAACTTTCCTGCAATAACTTGCAGCAAAAACATCATGGGTAACAAGAAGGACCGTTGTCGAAAGTTCCTCAACTATTCTTTCAAAACACTCCATTATGACAGTTGATGATTTTGAATCCAAATTACCTGTCGGTTCATCGGCGAAAATGATACTAGGGTCATTAACTAACGCTCGACTAACAGCAGTTCGTTGCTGCTGCCCACCAGATATATTATAAGGATATTTATTCAGAATAGGTTCAATTTCGAAAAGATTGGCAAGGTAATGAACTTTTTCTTCCATCTCGGTTACATTTTTCTTTTCTAAAACCATTGGTAGAATCATGTTTTCTTTTACAGTCAAACTATCTAAAAGGTTAAAGTCCTGAAATACAAACCCTAATTGTTTTCGCCGAAACAAAGCTAATTCATCACCTGACATTTCACTTATCTCTTTTCGCCCGATTATAATTTTACCTGAAGTCGGCTTGTCAATACCGCTCAATAAGTTTAGCAATGTTGTTTTACCACTGCCAGATGGGCCCATAATCGCAACAAACTCTCCTTTATTAATTAAAAGGCTTATTTTACTCAATGCTGTCGTGGAGCCTTCTCTACTCGAATCTCCATATATTTTATCTAGATTTATAGCTTTCAAAATTTCCATTACCTTTCCTCCTCTACTAAATGAAATGGATATTTGAGTCTTTAGACAAATCTTCTTCTACTACTAAAAGCTAGTGAATGATTATTGTTAGTGACTATATGGGCTGTTAACTAAAATTACACCGTTCAATTTACCGAACGGTGCTTCACTAAAGATATTTAAAGAATAAAATTAATTAAATCCTTTATAATCGGTCATTTCAAAAACTAGCTAGATACATACATATTTATTTCAGAATATCAATCTTAAATTCCTCATACGTAATTGGTTTTGGATACTTATAAGTTTTAATCTTCAAGCCTTTCTTCTTACCAGCTGCAAATTCCTGCTTAAATTCATTTCCTTCAATTCGTTCCGCAAATGGTTTATCTTCTAGCATAAGGTTTTTCCCAATAGCATCCTCTAGCCATAATGAATTTCTTGAAAGTTTATTGTCTACAATTACATCACTTTGAAGGTCAAAATACAAAACTAATTTATCTTGCTGATAAATTACTTTTGTTACAAGAACCTTCCCAAATTCACCTTGGTCCACGTTAAAAGGCAAACTTTGTTCATCTAAAGGTAAAGAAACTTCTTCCCAGCCCTCCTCGGAAACCGGAATGATATAAGGAATAACACTGACTTTTTTGCTGCTTTCTTTTAAAGGTGAATAGAGGAATTTAAGATCCGCTATTTCTTTTCCGTTTTCTTTTTCTCCACTGCCGTTTCCTGTTACAGTGTCTAACACATTACCATTATCATCTATCACATAAAAGTTTAATGAATATGGATCAATCTTGTTATTCCCTTCATCCTTTAACACCTTCACACTGAGATCCGTTCCTGCTGGTCCAAGCTTTAAAGAACTTATTTCAACTTCTGCCCCTTCTATTAATTTCGTTTCCTGTGGCCGTATCACAGTTACTTCATTTGATTGCTTCACCGGAAAAGTGAATTCCCACTTTCCTGGAATAAGACCAACAGCATCAATTCTAATTTTCATGTCAAATTCTTCTGGAAGCTCCTCAGTTGCTGTAATATCAATAATCCCCTTATATTTTTGCGGTGTCACAAATTCTCCTGAATAACTGGAACTGAAATTTATTTCCTTACCGTTCACTTCAATGGTCGGCCGTTCAAGTTGACCAATTGCGAATAGGGATTCCTGTGTAAAACCGAATGTTAAGCGTGTTCCGTCATAAAAAATTTCATTCATTGTTAAGGTAATTCCATTATCCTTTGAGGATTGATTGATGACCTGTGTTAAGCCCTTCTTTCCAGCTAATCTTAAGCCTTCATCCAAGGAATCATTGAAAAAGGTTCCGATAATCGGAATATTTGAGGCGATTTTCGCCATCACGGGGGAAACACTTGCTGAACCGATAAACACCCCAAAGCCTAACACCGCTGCAATAAATGAATAAAGAGCCACTTTCTTATTTGATGTTTTGGTTCGACTTTCTTTGATTGTATTTGTAATAATTGAATCAAGCTTATCCATTGGGACTGATACCTTATCCAATTCCTTTTTTAAATCCGGCCATTGGTTACTGCTCATTAACACAATCCTCCTTCAATTTTTCTTTTAACAGATTAATCCCACGATGGATGTTTGTTTTCACAGTACCTTCAGGACAATCTAAAACGTAGGCTATTTGCTTCACTGTGTAATCTTTATAAAATCGGAGAATTAAAACCGTTTTATATTTTTCGTCTAATTCCATAACAGCCTGAAGTAAATCGAGATCTTCTTCATTTGATCGGTATGGGGCCATCTTTTCTTCTAAAATTTCTCTCTCAATTGGAATAATTTTTTTCCTTTTGTTTAAATGATCAATCGCTGTGTTGATAAGAATGCGAGATAGCCATGTTGAAAAGTACCGGTCATCTTTAAGATTATTAATCGAAATAAAAGCTTTATATGTTGTTTCTTGGAAAACCTCCAGCGCATCCGCTTCGTTTTTCATATAAACATAAGCAATTTTATAAAGTTTGACCTTTTCTTCTTCCATTAACTCTTGAAATGCTTTATTATTTCCCTTTTTCGCACGTTGAACCTTTTTAATATCCGGCAATCTTCTGCCCCTCCCTTCCTCTATCTGTTAGACAATCGGGGTATGTAAAACGTTTCAAATTTTCTTAGGTTTTTATGATTAAACAATTAAAATTCCTCCTAAGCATAGATCTTTTTTTTTATATAAGGGTGGGTTAAAGAGGAATCTAAAGAAGAGAGACAAAAAAACCGATTCCTTTCTTGGGTCAGTTCACTTGAAAGGGTATCGGCTTTTTTTTTAGATTAATTTTCTAATGTACAAAAATATACTGCAATATTGGCGATATCCCTATAGGTAGTTTAATAACCTTTGAGCTCAATACCTTGCCGTCTCATTAGAATGTCCTATCTTGTAATGTATTTGATTTTTCAAAAAGGAATTACTCCAACTTCCACTATTAAAGACCAATTTTGTTAGTAAACCGTTTATCAGTATTTCATTTTCATAGGCTGATTTGATTGAAGCACTATTAGTGTGGATAAAGATTCGATAACGTGTGCTTTTTAAACAACTTTATTGTCAATCTACAATAACAAGAAATGGAACAAGCATCAAATATCAACATTTACCTTTAACAGAGCCTTTTGTACAAATAATAAAAGGTAACGCTGGTATAATGTGTAAAAAGGAGATGATGATTTGAGGAAGCTAATCGTTTTTCTGTTCGGTCTTTTGTTAGTAGGCTGTGAAAAGGAGGTTATTACAATAACTGATGACATTACTTCCCCTGAAATGAAAATGGTATCACCAAAGGAGCATCACCTCTTAGTGGAATGGCTTTCTGACGCAATGGATAGGGGAAACCACGATTTTGATACTGGGACACATGGCGAATTGGTAATAGATCCAAAATCTGCTCCACTTGAACGGGGGGATGTTGTTTATTATAAGATGTTCGAGACGGCAATTAAAGAGAACCCAGAAATTCCGGAAAATTATCTAGGCAGAGTTGTAGGTTTACCCGGCGAGACAATTGAGATCAAGGATGGTCACGTTTATATTGATCATAAGAAATTTGATGCATTTTATGGAGTGGCCACTATAAGGGGGATGGAAGAAGAAGAATATTTAGATCAAGCTGATTTGAGTCATGTTAATGATTTAGCTTGGGTTAAGAGTTACTTTAATACGAATTTGGAGCCTATAAAAGTTGATGAAGAAACGGTATTTGTTTTGGTTGACCACTGGTGGCGGGGGATAGACAGCAAAGATTTCGGTTTGCTGCCGTTGGAAAGGATACTAGGGAAAGTGTTAGGGTATTCGGATGAATTTTAAACTTAAAATCATAGAAATTGTTTTTGAAGAGTAGGGAGAATAGAAGGAATATGGACATTCAAGAGATAATAAAAGAATTAAAAAATATAGAAATCATTCAATCAAGTTCCGTTGAGTATAAACAATTAAATGGAGGTACTGTAAGTGAATTGTATCTCCTGAGTACCACTGATGGTGAAAGATATGTTGTAAAGTTGAATGAACCGCAAGTTATTCAATCTGAAGCCAATTTTCTTACCTGTTACAAGGATTTATATTTATTACCGCGTCTTCTCTATGTTGAACCGTCAAATAATTTTATCGTTTATTCATTCATCAACGGTTCTACAAATTATGAAAGAAATAATAAACAGCAAGTGCTCAAAGAACTTGTGCAAGGATTGATAAACCATTATAAGGCCGTACCAAATAATGTTGGTTGGGGATGGGCGGATGAATTAACAGATTCATGGCAAAGTTTCCTTTTGAATGAAATGATGGAAGCAAATAAGATTTTAGATTCATATTTAGATAAAGATGAGTATACCTTTGTGCTTAACCTTGTCAAAGATTCAAAAATAAATAGTCTGGACAGAGAACCATTTTTATTGCATGGGGATTGTGGAGTGCACAATTTTATCTTTCACAATGGACAATTAAGTGGTGTGATTGACCCGACTTCTGTTATCGGAGACCCCCTTTATGATTTAATTTATGCATTTTGTTCTTCACCAGATGATTTAACGAAAGAAACGATCCATTCAGCAGTGAATCACTTACTATTAAAAGAAAAAATAAGTGAACAATTATTATATGAGCAAGTACTTATTGGATTATATCTCAGGTTAGCAGCCTGCATTAAACATCATCCCCATGATTTTAATGACTATCTAAATGCTTGGAACTACTGGAAAAATATCAAAGCCATTTCTTAACATGGGTATTACAGTAAAAGAATACGGGGCAGGTCCCTTAGCTCAATAAGCGTTAAACCTGTTCCCGTGGCCTTTGCCAATATGATGACTTGCCTCTGGAGTTAAAGTTTAATTCGATTAAAAATATTTTTCTTAATAATTAAGTAGTTCTTAATTTCGAAATTTAAATAAAATAGATTGGCTCTAATTTCGAATTCTTCCCTTGTTTTCGGTAATTCTGTTTCACGTATGGACTCTTCGTACTCCTCTAATTGTTTTAATGCAATGGTTGTATCTCCTGAATCAACATGTTGACTAATATTTAGAAATATATTAGCAAGCATTCCTCTTTGTTTGACATCTAACTCTGATGAAGAAACAATGCTTAGAATGGCTACCATCTGTTTTAGGATTTCCAGTTGATCCTCTCGCATTTCGAGATAATAATAATCTTTATTTTCTTTTCTTAACAGATGATTTTCTACATCTTGTATAACTATGTTTTTAGCTTGATTCAGGATATTTTCTACTTCGTCTAATTCTTTTCCATCCCAGTTTCGCTCACTATTTTTTAGTAATGCTGAAAATTCGTAAAGAATAACGCTAAATTTATGTTCGATTTCAGTTTTGTATTTTTCAATTTCTTTCTTAAAGCTTGGCATAATGCTGTTTACGAGTAAGGCGATTCCTATACCAATGAAAATAATATAGAGTTCATTCAATAGGTTTTCTAGACTGGCTTCCTTCACTGTATAAATGTGTAAAACGATAACTATGCTTGTGACAAAACCTTCCTGAATACGTCCTTTTATAAGGATTGGGACAAACAATAATATAAATAGGGTTAAGACAATTGGATGATATCCTAATAGTTCAAAACATATGGAACCAAGAATTAAAGATAAAAGAGATGCGAAAAACTTTTTCTGAATAGAATGTAATGTCTTTTTCTTTGTCTTCTCAATACACATAATAACGATTATGGCTGCAAACGATGCAAATTCTAAGTCGAGTAAAGTCGCAATCCAAATTGCTAACCCTGCCCCTATCGCAGTCTTAATTGTCCGATATCCCATTCCAACCATAAGTACCACCCTATTGTTCTTATATTTTCATTAATCCAGCAGATATTCATTCTAACAGAAAATGATGGGGACATGAAGGCAAAGGACAGGTCCAAAGCTCATTATGCCGAAGTACCTGTTGTAACTGCTAAACTAAATTCAACAGTTTCCGCCAAATAAAAAAATGAACACTTTTTTACCAATAAAAATCAAAGTTAGACTAATATGATACTTATCAGCATTGTTTAGCTGGAGGATGGGAAAGGTGGAAAAGTTACTGTTGTTCACAGAAGTACATCAATTAAAGTACAAGTCCAGGTTGATTGGGGAGAAATTACTGTGAAAAATCAGGATATTTTATTATCTTTGTACTCTCAGAGTCTTAGCATTCCAAGAGGGAAATCTGAAGAATACTTAAAGGAAATGCTTGAAAAACATCAGAAAAAAAACATTGGTACTGAAGAAGCGATTAAAAGGTGGGATAAGTTTGCCGAAACATATTCAGCAGTACATACTGAACAAGGAGACCTTCATAAAGAGATTTTTTTAAATCCTACTTTATTATCACTTATAGGAACGGTAAAGAATAAAAAAGTTTTAGACGCTGGATGTGGTGAAGGGTATTTTAGTAGAATTTTAGCTAAATCTGCAGCTGCTGTAACAGCAGTAGATTATTCAGAAAAAATGTTAGAAATCGCCAAAGAAAGAACTCCCATTGATTTGAGAATTGATTATAGACATGGGAATTGTGAGGATTTACTTTTTTTAGAGGATAACAGTTTTGACCTAGTTGTATCAAATATGGTAATACAAGACCTTGCAAATTATGAAAAGGCATTCCAAGAAATGTATCGTCTATTAGTAGATGGAGGATATTTTATTTTTTCAATTTTACATCCTTGTTTTGTTACTCCGGAGAGTGGATGGGAGAAAACAAAAGATGGTGAAAAGTTACATTGGAATGTTGATAAATATTTTTATGAAGGTGTTTATGAACAAAGGCTAGGCGATGAAGAAAAAATGCTATTATTCCATAGAACTTTAACGAGCTATGTTAATAATGTAATTAAAGCAGGTTTTCATTTAGAAGGCTTAATAGAACCGAAGCCATCTGAAGAAATGTTGAGAAAATATCCTTCATTTGAAGAAGATTTCAGAAGTGCTGATTTTATAGTTTTTAAATTAAGAAAGAAAATTTAATTTTTTGATCAGAGACACTTCACATTTTAAATAACTTTGATTTTAAGAGGAATTTGTTTATTTGCCCATTTACAGGGTGCGATGCTTCCATAACAGAGAATACAATTTTCTTATATAAGTTGATTAGATAAATACCTTCCTTTATACATCTTCTGGAAGATTTTTTTATTTAGTTATTTTTTTAAAAGAGGGGATCTCGGAAAGCTCCCCATCCGATGTAATACTGGCTTTGGAAGTGATGCAGAAGAAACAAGCATTTTGTTCATTTATACTTTTTTCCATATAGGGAACTATTATTCCATAATGTATTTATTACATAGGAGGTTTTCTTAATGGAAGATAAAAACAATATACCTTTAACTTCTGCGGAAATGTCTGGTATATGGATGCAATACAGATCTTCCTGCCCCTATGGGTTGGGATTCGGCTGTTTTAGATACGACAACAAGTGTTTTTTCGGATAAATTAATGATGTACCATGTCTCAGTTATGATTGCCGCGGGAATTGGAAACTTTGGAATGGCACTGGCAGCAAGTCAAAGAAAAGATTTAGGCTTTAAATATGCGTCTTTAATTCCAGAAATCTCACTGTATGCAGAAGATGGAGCTAATATTATGATTAAACACGGTTGGATGGAGGACCCTCCACAAGAAGATGACCGTGACCAATTAATAAGGAATAAATGAATTGAGTTGCGTGTTCGTTGGTCCTGTTCTTTTACCTATTTTGTTTTTAATTCCCGGCTTAAGTATTGGGTTATTCGAATGAGCGCTTTATCCGTAACAAGGATAAGTGCTCTTTTTCATTTTTGGGCAAGATAATTTTAAAAAGTAAATAGGAGGAAATAAATTTGAATACAAAAGAGAATGCGTTATCTATCTTCGCTTTAGGTGGCTTGAATGAAATCGGGAAAAATATGTATGCAATCGAATATTCAAACGATATCGTGATAATCGACTGTGGAAATAAGTTTCCAGATGAAAGTTTATTAGGAATTGATTTGATTATCCCTGATATCGCTTACTTAATAGAAAATAAAGATAAAGTCAGGGCTTTAATTGTCACACATGGCCATGAGGATCATATCGGGGGGATCCCATTCTTCTTAAAAAAATTGAATGTGCCGGTTTATGCCACACGCTTCACACTAGGATTAGTTGAGATCAAATTAAAAGAACACAAACTTCTAAGAGAAAGTGAACTGGTTGAAATTAACTCAAACTCAATACTAAAATTCGGAGAAATGAGTGTGAGCTTTTTCAAAGTGATCCATAGCATTCCTGATTGCTTGGGCATGATCTTTCAAACACCAGAAGGGAATGTTGTACATACGGGAGATTTCAAGTTCGATTTAACCCCTGCGAATAATGAGCATGCCGAAATTCATAAAATGGCAGAGATCGGCAAAGAAGGGGTTTTACTTCTATTGTCTGAAAGTACGAATGCAGAGCGTACTGGTTTAACCCCATCGGAACAAATGGTAGGTGAACATGTGGAAGCAGCTTTCATGAAGGCCGAACGCAAAGTGATTGTTTCAACTTTTGCTTCGAATATTAGCCGTGTTCAGCAAGTCGTAACTGCAGCAATTAAAACAAATCGGAAACTTGCGTTACTTGGACGAAGTATGGTTAATGTTGTAGAGGTTGCGATGGAACGTGGTTATTTAACCGTTCCTGATGGAATGTTAATTTCCCCACATGAAATCAATGAATTGGCTCCTGAAAAGGTAGCTATTTTATGCACGGGAAGTCAAGGAGAACCATTAGCTGCCCTTGCCCGCCTGTCCACTGGAAACTTTCGCGGTGTCGATATTTTGCCTGAAGATACGGTTATCCTTGCGGCAGGTCCAATACCTGGGAATGAACGTAATGTCACGAGTATCGTAGACAACTTATTTGCACTTGGGGCCAAAGTGATTTATGGAACTGGAAGTACATCCGGCATGCATGTTTCCGGCCATGGTTATCAAGAAGATTTAAAACTAATGCTTACATTAATGAAACCAAAATATTTTATTCCCATTCACGGTGAGTTTAGAATGATGCATCATCACCGTTTGTTAGCTGAATCCGTTGGAGTAGAGAAAGGAAACACGTTTATCATTAATAATGGCGATGTGGTCGAGATTGAAGATGGCCTTGCGCGCCAAACCCGGACCGTACCAGTTGGAAATACATACGTGGACGGCGGGGATGTCGGTAATATTGGGGAATATGTATTACGGGACAGAAAACAGCTTTCTGAGGACGGAATGTTTATGATAATTGTAACGATAAGCAAATCGGATAGAAAGTTGCTGGCTGAACCCGAAACGATTTCTCGCGGATTTACAGATCATCGAGATTTTTCGGAGCTACGCAAAAACGTAAATGAACTCACTATAAAAACGGTCAACGAGCTACAAGAAGCAAATAGAAGTTCAAGGAATGTAATGAAAAAACAAATAAAAAAATCAATACGAGAATATCTATATACACAAACTAAAAAAAATCCAATGATCGTTCCTATCCTTATTGAAATTTAGTAACGGGGAAGTTTTAAATTCATTGACCTTCAAGAATCGGGCGCATTTATGAAGTAACTAAAACTTATTTTCTTATTGAAATTTTTAGTATCTCATAAATGCCCCTTCAAGTATGCAATTTGTCTTTATCCTCTAAATTCAGCTAGAATGTTCGTAATTTACAAGGAGATCTATAAAATATTGATTTTGTGCTCGTTGTTTTGCCCCATAAACTAGTTGTGGAAAAAGCTAACTTTCCAACTGTTCAAAAGTCCAAGCAGCGGTG
>NZ_JBALNX010000005.1:0-27786 GCF_036962035.1 Bacillus sp. JJ1773 | reverse complement strand
CGGTGCTGGACGGACAAATTAAGAGGAGAAGTCGTTCAAAAAGTCCAAGTAGCGGTACGAGATGGACAAATTAAGGGAAGTTCGACAATGTTTCTACCATTGTCACCAGTTCTTTCAGTACTAAGCCAAATTGAGATAGTAAAACTGAATGCTTCGTATGTCTTCATCAGTTTCCCCCTTCTCTGGGAGTTCTGCTGCCACCTTGCTATATGTAGTTTTATATGATTGTAGTAATTCCAAAAAAATCTCTATAAAAATACAAAAATCTTTTCATTTATCCTAAATAACAGATTCTCCTTTTGCATAGTGTTATTTGAACATATGAAACTTAAAAGAAAGTCCCATATAGAATTACACTCAATTAAGCAATCTTATTTTTTGAGCAATGATTGTAGTCGTAAAAAAGCAAGGAATCCTTGCTAGCTTTCTTCATTAATTATGCGAAAATTTAAATAAGGAGGGAAGGAAATGAACATTGGTGAAAAGCTAAAGTTAAGAAGGAAAAAAGCAGGTTTTACTCAGGAACAAGTGGCGGAAAAAATGAATATAACGAGGCAAACCCTTTCGAATTGGGAAGTCGGGAAAAACTTCCCTGATATTGACTCCATAATTAAGCTAAGCCATATCTACCAACTCTCCTTAGATGAATTTTTATTAGGTAAAATTTTTTTCAAAGGAGCGATGGCAATGGTAAAGAAGTTACCGGAATTGGAGATTCAAAATTTGATTCAAATGCATTATCCTTCTGCTGATAATATAAAAGAGCTTAACGGTGGTCTTGTCTCTCAAACGTACTCCTTCAACTCAATTAATGACCGCTATGTTTTTCAAGTAGGAAATCGATTCGAAGTGTATGAAAAAGAGAGATGGGTTTACCATCGCTTTCATCATCTTCTTCCTTTAAGGGAGGTGTTGGCTATACAGGTAACTGAAAGTGATGTCCCTTACTCCATTTCTAAATTTATTGAAGGAACAAAATTATTTGATTTAAATAGCCAGGAAATACTAGATGTTTGTCCTGTTGTAGAAAAAAACCTTGAGGTATTGGAAGCAATTGAAATTACCGGACAGAATGGATATGGTCGATTTGATCATACTGGGCAGGCGGGTTATCCAACCTGGGAGGATTATATAAAGGCAGTTTACAATGAGAATATTTATGATTGGTCATCCCTGGAACGAAATGGATTAGATTCGGATGTAGTTGAAAAAGCTATTAAAGAGTTGAAATCCCATATTAAGAGTGTTTCTTTAAGTAAAAAATATTTAGTTCATGGAGATTTAGGTTCATTCAATTTATTGGCAAAAGACGGGCAAATTGCTGGAATGATCGATTGGAGCCTTTCTTTATACGGGGATCATTTATACGACAAAGCAAATATTCTTTTTTGGAATGAGGATAAGCTCCAGCCACTCATACATCGGATTACAAATAGGTATATGAGTTCTCCTGAATCTAAGGAAAAAATATACTGCTATATGCTTCGCATTGGTCTGGAGGAAATTCACAATACAGTTATTCTTAACGAAATAGGTTATGACATTGAATGGGTTGCAAATAGATTGCAACAAATTATTAATAATTTTCATTGAAGGAAGAAAATAATTAAAGAAATATAGCCCTTGGATAAAGTAAACCAAATCAATGAACAACGTATGAATTTCAACGTTGTTTTTTTTATTTGTACCTAAGCCATTATTTTTCTTGTTTGCAAAAAAGGGCTTTTCATTTCAAATGATGTTGTAACGATAATAGTGTACGGTACATAGTATAGAACAAATACTGTATGACATATAGTAATAACATATAGCAATGATAAATGAGGTGGGTGAATGAGTGCTTTATTGAATTCATTATCGACAGAGCTTAGGAGAGGAACATTGACATTAGCCGTTTTAAGTCAATTGCGAACACCACAGTATGGATATTCACTTGTTCAGTTATTGGAGGAATCAGGCATTAGCATTGATCAAAGTACTTTATATCCATTGCTTCGCCGTTTAGAAAAACAGGAGTTAGTCACAAGCAGCTGGGATACATCTGAGAGCAGACCGCGTAAGTATTATGTTTTAAGTGAATACGGTCTGAAAATCTTTTTACAGTTAAAAAAGGAATGGATTAAGAATTCGAAAGAACTTTATGGTTTATTGAAAGGGGATGAGGAAGATGAATTTAATTGAGGTTTATACTCAAGAAGTCACTCGCAGGCTGCCAGAGAAAGGACGTGCGGATATTGCACTCGAGCTGCGTTCAACCATTGAGGATATGCTGCCTGACGATTACAGCGAGGAAGATGTTAAGGAGGCCCTTGAAAAATTAGGGAATCCGGCAGCATTAGCGAGCGGGTATCGAGACCAGCCCATGCATCTAATAGGTCCACGTTATTTTGATGTATATGTTTCGTTATTAAAAATGATTTTACCAATTGCTGCTGTAGTCTCACTGATTTCTATGATTGCCAAATATGTGATCGGGTATAGTGGAGAAGAGGCTATTGTAAATGTTGTTCTTACTATAATGGGCGAAGGGATATGGAAAGTAATTGAAGTGGGCATTCAAACCTTTTTCTGGCTAACGCTTGTTTTCGCTCTTATAGAAAGAATGGATAAAGGAAAAGATCAACAGCCGTTATCGGCAAGTCTAAAAAAATGGACGCCTGATGATTTGAAAAACATCACTTATATTCCTAAGAAAAAAGCTATAAAAAAGTGCGAAGTATTTGGAAGTTTAATGTGGACAGCGATTTGGGCAACCCTTTATTTTTATGCGAATCACCTTACAGGTATTTATAAGGGAGACGGAAATCATCTTGAACTGGTCATTCCGGCTTTTAATCAAGAAGTTTTATTTCAATATTGGCCATTCGTTCTAGTTGTCATCGTCCTTGAGATTACACTAGCACTCTATAAATTAATCAAAGGACAATGGACAAAAAAAATAGCCATCTTCAACACGGCAGTTGAGCTGTTCGCAACCATAGTATTCATTGTTATTTTCAGCAATCCGAATTTGTTAAGCCTAGAATTTATCACGTATATGTCTGAATTATTTACTTCAACAGCCAAGCAATTTGAAACGTGGGTTATTAGCGGTGTAATGATCATATTTATAATAGGTGCGGCAATAAATATAATCGATGGGTTTCGTAAGGCTAGAATTCGTTAGAATATAAAATTATTAAATATGTAATATGTTAAAAAATAATTCGCTTCGGGGGGATTCTAGAAAGGATTGAAGCTCATTTTTGTTGAATTACTGAATTAACGGCGAAGGTTAGTTTGATAATATGTTGAAAATATGAATATAAACAAAGAAAGATACTAAGGGGTGATTAGTTCATAATGACAACAAATAAAAAATCTGGTGAAAGTAAGAAGTTGTCTGGTCCTGAACAGGTAGCAGAATTTATGAACAACCTTGAACATCCACTTAAAGAAGAAATAGAAGAGGTTCGAAATATCATTTTAAGTACTAATGATAAAATTACAGAACATATTAAATGGAATGCTCCTAGTTTCTGTTATGAAGGCGAGGACCGAATTACATTTAATCTTCATGGAAAAGGATTTATTCGACTCGTATTTCATTGCGGTGCTAAGGTAAAAGACCGAAAGACTAATGAACATCTGATTGTAGATCCTAGTGGAATATTAGAATGGAAAGCAGCTGACAGAGCAATGATGAAATTTACTGATAAAAAAGACGTTAAAGCTAAAGAAGAAAAACTTAGAGAAGTCATAAAAAAATGGCTCGAAGTTATTTAAAGTGTATGATGGCACTTCCTCCAACGATGGACTGTTTTAGCAGTCCATTTTCTTGGTTTTTTTAGTTTTATTTATTAGATAGAAAACTGGCACTGTCGGTATCTTTACTTATATTAAATACGATGGAAAATCATTCTGTAGATCACTGCAGTTAGTTGAATAAAAATCGATAAAGGATAATTACAATTAAGCAAGAATTTATAACTTAATGATATTATTCAGGGAGGAACCAAATGGAAGCGTTGATTGAAGAGTATAGCCAAGGATATACGATGTTAAGGGAATCAATTAAAGAATTGTCTGAGGATGAGATTAGGTTCAAACCAGGAAAGGATAAATGGAGTATACATCAGATTATTATACATATAACAGATTCGGAATTGGTGTCTACACATAGACTGAAAAAGGTTTTGGCCGAGTCTGAACCACTTTTAACATCGCCTGACCAGAACGCTTGGGCGAATTCATTGGATTATGAGCAATTAGACCGTGAACAATACTTACTCCTTTTTAAGATACTTCGCTCCAGTATGCTTCCTATTATCCGTAATTTGACAACCGAACAATTTGATAGAGTTGGAGTTTATGCAGATGCTGGACGATTCACATTCAAAGAATTATTGGAATTCCGTGTCCAACATATACAAGGACATCTCGACCAAATTGAAAGGGTAAAAAAAGCTTTTAGGGAGAAGAACGAATAAAGATTAATATGAACCTTATTAATTGTGAAATAAGAAATATTTGATTTTATGATTGAGATTATCTTTTAGTTATTCCATATAAGGCGAAATTCAAAAATACAGAAGGGTGTATTCTATGATCATACTTAATCAATCTGAATTTGATAAAGTAAAAAGTAAATTGAGGGGAAATAATGTAACTTGTCCAACCTTTGCATATTCAGTCTTGGATGGTTACATTAAAGGAACGGTCTATGCCGAGTCTAGATTTACTAATTCAGTGCTAATTGGAACAAATTCAGGTATTTATTTCGCTGCAGGAGAGAGTGATAATTTGGATTTCAATCATTTTCTCTTTGAGTTGTATAGGCAAAGGAAAAATAAGAAATCCCGCTTCACTTTATTTTCTTCATCCAAACAGTGGGATTATACAATAAAGAATCAGTTGAAAGATGAAATAAAACAATTGAGCAGATTTTCTTTTACATATGAAAATGATAAGAAACTAGATGATAACAACTTATTATCTTGTGATTATTCTATTGAAAAAATAAACACAGAAAATATAAAGAAGAGCTTGGAATTTAATGAGGAATACTATAATAAATATTGGGGTTCAATATCAAACTTTATTGAAAATGGTTTCGGATTCTGCATTCTGCATAATAGAAAAGTAGTCAGTGAATGTACTTCCATTTTTTCCTCTCAGCAATTTGCAGAAGTTGATATCGCGACTCACAAGGATTATAGAGGACAAGGATTAGCATCTATCATTGCAAACGCATTTACAGAACATTGTCTGAAAAATAGGATAGTTCCAAGGTGGGATTGTGATGTATCAAATACGTCTTCTATACATTTAGCAGAAAAATTAGGGTTTGTTAACCCTGTTGAATATTCAATTTTCGTATAGCAGGATCCATGGGGACGGTTCTTGTGGCTAGGATATCCACACTAAAAACCACAGGAACCGTCCCTTTGGCATTTCTCATATTTTCTTTAAATCATCATTTAATCTCCGGGCTTGATTTTTGAAGTAAAGGTAAAATGCGATCCAAAAGATTGTAAAAGTGACGATGGAGATTAAGAATGTTAACAAAATACTTTGTATAGTAAATGGAATCCATCCGATCGTAAGGGCCAAGATGAGGTAGAGGATCGTGACAGTTAAGAAATGGAAAATGGTCTGTTGAGAAAGTTTTAAATTTCTGTTTTTATAGTACAAGGAACTAACTGTGAAAAACCAGCCGCAGAGAATATAACCTATGGAGTTCTTCAAAAATAAGCTTCCATCTATCATTTCGAAACCCCCGAAAAGGATTGTTAAGTTGGTGTAAAGCACCGCAATGAAGCCTCCAAAGAACATACCGATGAAACTGCGAAGTGTAAATGTCCTCATTCTTTTTTCCTCCTATTTAATTTTAAAGCATCTTTTATCAAAGGGACATAGGTACGAGACACGTACTCTTTCTTCCCAGATTTGAAATAAACGCAGAGTGTACCATTGAATGAAGCTTCAAAGCGGCTCAATTCATGTAAATTGGCGATAACCGATTTAGAAAGGCGGATAAACTTTTTAGAAGGAAGCAGGGCTTCAAGCTCATATAACTTCTCTTTTAAAATAAAAGAATCCGTCTCTGTTACGGCAACTACATGTTCATTTTCTGTATGAAAATAGTGGATATCCACGGGTTTAAGAATATGCTGCATTTCACCTTTTTTGGCAATCAGGAATTGTTGTTCCCTTCCGTGAATGAAGTCAATTAGTCCCTGAATATTGTCATCTAACTCAGGGCTTTCAATGGTAATCTTTGTTTCTTTAAATGATTTATCGATGTTTAAAGAAAGTTTCAAATTTCAGACACCTCTTTTCACCTAAAATTATAATTGTTCCAGCAATCGATGTCTGTCAATAATTGTTCTTTTCATTCACTCCTCTCATTATCGCTCTAATCAAATTGTATGTGGATATTCCTAACAAGTCTGCACTATTCAAGTATGTGGTAGAAAATGAAGGGTAACTTGAAGAAAATAGTTAGTAACTTACATGAAAGGAGGGAATGCTACGAATGGTGAAAACCACAATAGGACAGTTCAATGGTTAAATAAGGTTATAATGAAAACTGGTATGAAGTAATATATTACCAGTCATGTTGTTCATTAAATACATAAAGACAATTAGGTTAAACGATTTAAAAAATATAAAAATTTATCATTCCAACGTAGGCTATGTAAGAACATTTGGGGATATATTTTTGCGTATCGCTTATCACGAATCTGTTCACACAGGCCTGTTGTTAGACTATATGTGAACAATGGGGATAGAGCGCCCGAAGATATGGGGTAAATCTTTTAGTACAAGACGTATGTAGTAGATTATTCTAGAATCGGCATTTCTTGTACATGTAATTTTGCTTTTTAGTTATTATTTTGAACATGGTAATGCATAACTGACCTATTCTGTGACACAAAAAAACATGGAATATCCATGTCAATAGTTGTATGTCTTTCTCTAATAGCCTCTATATTGCCGATAATGAGGAATGTAATGGGTTGGTTGGTATTGCTGAATATGATTTAGCTGTGGATACTGTTGAATTAAATATTGCTGATGCATATTTGCTTTTTCTCTGTTGCAATTCTCATATGGACCTATATAAGTTGTGGGTTTAACTGGTGCTATTGCTTTTTTCCATTGATTTTCATCAAGGCAATAAGTATGAGCCATGATATTTGCAGGGGTAAATTTTAAGATATCAGAGCCTAAAATTACTTCCGGAGTTGGTGCGTCAAAAATTGCCAAAATATGAGTATTATCAGCTGTAGCTACTTCATAATGCCACCACCCTTGTGGAACGTTTGCGACTTGCCCAGGTGTAATAGGGAAATTGAGAATCTGTTTTGTAAATGGGTTTAATATCGAAACAGTAACAGCACCAGAAATACAATAGACCAGCTGGGCAGCATTTTGATGATAGTGCGGTTCTACGACATTATTAGCACTTAGGAAAATATCAAGGAGAGACACATTTTCCAATGTATTCAACTGTTGAATGCCTAACACGTTAATAAAGTTGTTGTTATTTTTCTTGAACAAGGGACTTTTATTTACGTCAAAAGTGTATTGTGTTGACGGTGATGTGTAATCCATATAGGAAACCATAATATTCTCCACCTCTTCAATTAAGTATAAAAACTATATAGGCATGTTATGCACTTAATATAGTTCGGTGTTTTAGTTATTAAGACTTAATTGATACGCAGTTCGAACACAATGTGCATTATAGAGTAGCTTATTCAATAAAAGGGCGCAATTCAGCAACAAGAATTTCGCTCTTTCTCTATGTTAAGGGCCAGTTTGGTGAGAATGGGAAGGATATCAAGAAAATATATTGAAATTAAAGAGAGGATTTTATTTATCCAGTTGGACTCTTATTGAATTGCATGGGGGTGTTAATGATATATACAGGAATATTACTATACCCTAGATTTAGTGAATATGAATTATCAGTGCTTTTATCTGTATTAAAGCAGGGGCAGAAACGAACCGTATTTATTGGGTTGAATAACGAAGTAGTTAAAGGGGAGGCAGGATTGACAAGTATTCCTGAAGTAACAGTGAACGAAATGGATATTAATCAATTAGATAGTGTTGTACTTCCTGGAGTGGATGATTTTGAACATTTAGTTAACCATCCTGAGCTGACCTCGTTTTTAAGGAAATTTTTAAAAAAGAATATCATAATAGGAGCAATATCCAGTGCACCATATCTATTATCTATGAGTGGATTATTAAGTGAAAGAAAATATACGACTGGATTAACGGCTGATCAAAGAAATTTCTTAGGAACGTTTAACGAAGGTAATTACTTAGATTCACCTGTTGTGATTGATAGAAATCTTATAACTGCGAGAGGATCAGCTTTTATAGACTTTGCAATAAAGTATGGAGAGTTACTAAATTTAAATTTTGATAGAAGCTGGTACACAATAAAATAAGAAAATATACTAGCAATCAAATTTAAAGGCCGCTAATCCAATAAAAACTTTCATTTTTTTGTAGAAATAACAGCTAAAGGAGAGGCGCACTTATATGCCTAAACATAATGATGATGCTTCATTTGGCGATATGAATTTAAAAGACAAAATAGCAACAGTTGCCGGAATAACGCTTCTCATTATTCTGGTGCCCGGCTTTGTTCTGGGAATTTATTTTTTTGGGCTGGCCGGGGTTTTTGAACTGCTTGGCGTTCAGTATAAATCTGTCTGGTCATTGATTGTTTTTGTTGTTAGTTTCTTTGTTTTGAGCATTATTGTCGAATTGTTTTCCGGAGAGATTTTTGTGCTGCTTAAACGAATAATTACAGGGAAATTAAAGATGTTTTTTGTCCGGATCAGTATTGAAGTTGCCTCTAACTGGCTATGTCTCTTTACTGTGGATGAGTTTATGAATAGCATTATCCTTTCCTTGAAAACAGAGATCATAGTTGCTTTGCTGCTGGCTGCAGTAGAAATTGTATTTGATGATAAAAAGGATGAAGAAAAACAGAATGGTGGGGAATAGGTTATTCGGAGACATCTAGATAATATTCGGCAATTTCGCATTCAACAACATATCGCCCAGAACTTAAGAAATTCGGAGATTAATATAAAACTACTTTGATAGTAGGGTAAAAAACATTTCTATCTACCAACGTTGTTTTCCTCTCCTCTTTATTCTTTTATCCTTTATTACCCTGCAATACTCCTTTCAACTAAGATTTTTTATTAAATTTTCCCTTTTGATCTTTAGTTCAACCACCTGACTTTCATTTTCTAGTATATAGTCCTATTTATTAGTAACTTAAGGAATTGTTACTATATCACTAGCAATATAGTAAAAAAGTGCTATAATCTTGTGTGAAGTTAGAAGAATTTGTCGAATCATGTATAATTTTGACAGCAAAAATGGCAAAATCGTTGAAAAACGGTGGCGCAAAGCCTCAGACCTAAGGTAATTGCTATGGTGGCTGGGCTGCCGAAAGGAGACTATAATTTACGAAATGAAAAAATTCAAAATAAGAATGAAACTAATTTTCATTCTTATTACATGTATGTCCCTATTTGATATTTTTGATGAAAAGATATTACTGTTCTTTCATTTAAAAGGGGACGGTTTATGGGAAGTCCTTTTAGATACCGGAAGTTCTTTAGTAGTACTTACATCGGTTCTATGGGCTTTTTTACTTGGCAAGAAAATCATTCTTAACTACAAAGAAAAAGAGAAGCATTATCGGAATTTGATTGATTTATCTCCAGAGGCCATATTTGTCCATCGAAATGGGAAAATCATCTTTACAAACAAAGCTGGTGTTACATTGCTGGGAGCAAATAGTGTAGGTGATTTACTTAATCACAACTGGAAAAACTACTTGTCTAGTTCCAGTGATTGGAATCATCTAATGGAAAAAGCAAAATATCGTAACAAGGGAGTATTAACCTTTCAAATTAGAGTTGAAAGACTAGATGGCCAAGTCATCGATTTAGAAATCACTTCAACAAATATTGAATACGATGGATTGCCTGCAAGGGAATTTATCGCAAGAGATATTACCTTCCGAAAAAAACAAGAAAATATGATAAAAAAATTAGCTTATCAAGATACATTGACGGGATTGCCCAATCGAAGGGCTTTTTTGGATGACCTCGAGCAGCTCATAATAGATTCGGAAAAAAACAAAAATGATTTTGCTGTTTTTTTTATTGATTTGGATGGGTTTAAAAAGGTAAACGATTCCCTAGGCCACGATACCGGCGATGAGCTCTTAAAGAGAGTAAGTGCGCTTTTAGAGAGTTGTGTCAGAGAGAATGACATACTTGCTAGATTAGCGGGAGATGAATTTACGATACTTTTACCTGAAGCTAATAAACAAGATTGCAGCATAATTGCAGATAGAATCATCGGAAGTTTAGATTTACCTCTCTACATTCTAGGAAAAGAAATTCACGTCACATCTAGTGTTGGTATTTCTTTATATCCACAAAACGGAAAGGATGCCACAACATTAATAAGAATGGCCGATGAAGCTATGTATCAAGCAAAGAATAACGGAAAAAACAGTTATCAGTTTGTAGAAGGATCTTCTGATTTAACTGAAAGGAGAATATAACGTGGAATCGACTAATAAAACATTGAATCTCTCAACAAATCATCTAGAGATTTCTGATATATTTTTTCGATCAATATTTGAACATAACCCTGACACCGTTTTTTTTCTAGATACGAAAGGTATTATCGTAATGCCAAATGAAGGGTTTTCTGAATACTTGGGTTATAAAAATGACGAAATAATATTACATTCGATCGAGCAATTTCTCTATATAAATGAAATCCCAATATATAAAAAATGCTTTAATAAGGTTCTTTCTGGCGAAGTGCAACATATTGATACTGTTTTTATACATAAAGCCGGAAGAAAGGTTCAAATTAATCTCACTCTTATCCCTGCAAAATTTAATGGTAAAGTGGTTGGAGTTAGTGGGATAGCTAAAGATATTACAGAAGAAAAGGAAACCGCCATTGAATTAATAGAATCAGAATTAAAATTCCGTAGCCTAGTAGAGGAAGCTCTTGTCGGAGTCTATATTATACAAAATGGAAAATTAATATATGGAAATCCCCGGCTACATCACCTTTTAGGAACAGCGATTTCATCTAATGCATTAGATGTTATGGAGTATATTCACTCAGAAGACCAAGCAGAAATGAATTCTGTTTTTAATCAATTAATCGATGGGAAGAAAGGCATTGATCATACCTTCAGAATTATTAGTAAAGATGGTTCGATTATTGATATTGAAGCCCATTCAAAAAGAATCTATTATCATGATCAATCTACTATTATAGGAACACTGCATGATGTTACTGATCGTAAAAAATCGGAGGAGTTAAACAAATTCTTAGCTTATCATGATTCTTTAACCGAACTGCCAAACAGAAGATTCTTTCAAGAAAAACTGGAAAAAGAATTAATTATCAGTAAAGCGCTCCAACAAAAAATGGCTGTTATGTTTCTCGATTTGGACCGGTTTAAATATATCAACGACACTCTAGGACATTTTGTGGGAGACGAGCTGCTGAAACTCATCTCGAAAAGGTTAAAAATCTGTCTAGGGGAGAAGAACATACTAGCCAGGCTGGGCGGAGATGAATTTTCCGTATTATTACCTAATATTCAAAATACAGATCAGATTATCAAGCATTCAGAGACCATTATCAAATCATTAGAGGAACCATTTTTTATTGAAGGGTATAAGCTTTTTATTACGACAAGTATCGGGATTAGTATTTATCCAACTGATGGAGAGGATGCAGAGTCATTAATGAAGTATGCTCATTCTGCTCTTTATAAATCGAAAGAAAGCGGGAAGAACACTTACCAAATCTATACCTCATCAATGAACATACAAACCTTCAAAACATTCAATTTGGAGGCGGGCCTTCGAAATGCAATAGAGTTAAATCAACTAGAATTTTATTACCAGCCGAAGGTTTGTACACTTACAAATCAAATTGTCGGTGTTGAAGCTCTGATCCGCTGGAATCATCCGGAATGGGGACTGTTATCTCCTGATGAATTCATTCCGTTAGCTGAAGAAACAGGTTTAATCGCGGAAATAGGGAAATGGGTCAAATATAAAGCATGTTCCCAAAATAAAGCTTGGCAAGATGCAGGTTTACCGGCTATTCCTATTTCTATTAACCTATCTGCCAGTCGATTTTTAGAAAAAAACTTAGTGGAAAATATCGCTAGTATCCTAGAGGAAACAAAGCTTTCTCCTGATTACTTACAAATTGAAATAACAGAATCATCTTTATTAGAAAATGAAAAGGTAGTTTTGGCTACTTTAGATGAATTAAGAAGTATAGGAGTTAGAATAGCCTTAGATGATTTCGGCACAGGGTATTCCTCACTCTCCTACCTAAAACGTTTTAGAGGTAGAATAGATACATTGAAAATTGATCAATCTTTTATTAAGGATTTAAGTGAGACAGATCCAGATAACTCCAATTTTATTACGAAGACCATTATTGAATTAGCACAGCACCTCAAAATGGAGGTTGTTGCTGAAGGTGTGGAGAATATCGAGCAGCTCCAAATATTAAATAATTTCAAATGTGAGACCATCCAAGGCTATTTATTCTCTAAGCCTGTCCCAGCAGAGGAATTTACTCACCTATTAAGAATTGGGAAATTTGAAGTTTCGGAAAGTGTTTCCGGTGGCACTACTGATAAGTTTGAAGATAAACGGGAATATTTTAGAATTAATCTCGATTTTCCTTTACTTGCCTCTATGACCCTTATACGAATTCACGGAAGAAAAGTAGAACTAGGGAACACGAATGTTTTGATTGAAGACATTGGATTAGGGGGTCTCAGGTTTTTATCAGATATTAGGTTAACTGTTCATCGAGATATAATTTTAGAATTTCAAACGGAAATTTTAGGTGAGACGATTAGCATGTATGGTTCCGTGGTATGGATGCACGAAGCAAAGCCTGGTATTTTTCAGTATGGACTGGAATTTTTGGTAGAGGAAAATGAACGCTCAAATCTAGCTAAGTTACTAAATAAGTTCGCGATCCTTCTTAGAAAAAATCCAATCGTTCCGGATTGCAATTTTGTTAAAACGGATCGATATCATTTTATTAAGAATCAAAGGGAAATATTAAAAACGGAATAATAAAATCACGTTTAATCACATTGTGATTTATAAGGCAACGCTAAGAACATTGAATTCCCATTGAAAATTCAATGTTCTTTTTTGCAAAGTTTCAATACTAGAGGAGTAAAAAGTTATTTGGAGTTATATGATTCTTTCTACTGTCAATTAAAGCAATACAATGAGCCAATCGCTCTACCCCTAGTTTTATTTGACTTTCGTTTACTTGAGAAATGCATAATCGAAGGAGATTTTCCTTTTTATATTCTGGTAAAAACATTCTAGAGGCATCATCTACATATATATGCTGCTCGTTTAGCATATGAACTACCTGTTTTGCTTTCACATTCTCAGGTAAACTGATGGACAGATAGAATCCTGAAGTCGGTTTAGAAAATTGAGTATTAGCCGGCAGCAATAATTCACATGCTTCTTGAAGGATTTGCATTTTAGTTGAGTATACTTCTTTAATTTTTTTGAGATGGCTATTAAACATACCACTTTTTAAATAGATTTCTAGTGCACCTTGAGAAAGTGCTGAACTATTAAAATCCGAACTAAATTTATATCGTAAAAAATTGTTAATCATTACTGTAGGAAGAACGACAGTAGCAATCCTTAGCCCTGGAAGGAAAATTTTTGAAAAGCTTTTAATATAAATCACTCTCCCAGAAGGATCAAAAGAAAATAAAGGATCTGATTTTGCATTTGGATCCAGGTCCCCTAGAAAGTCATCTTCCACTATATATACATCGTATTTTTCGGCTAACTCAACAATTTTTTTCTTTTCGCTATTCGTGTAACAATGTCCAAGTGGATTGTGAAATCTCGGAACAATATAGAAAAATTTTATATCATTATTTCGAAAAATATATTCAAGACGATCAAGGTCAATTCCTTCCATCGATAACTCAATTCCCAAAGTAGTAGTTTGGTGCAGATTGATGGACTCAATAAATCCGAAATAAGTAGGCTGTTCAATTAGAATATTGTTTTTTCCATTTGGAAAGGGCATAGAAACAAATAAGTTTAGGGCTTGCTGTGAGCCAGATACAACGACTAATCTTTCGGGTTTAGTGAACACTTGTAAATTCTGCAAATATTTCACTAACTGTACTCGTAATGAGTAAGATCCTTGTTGATCAGAGTATGTAAAAAGCTCTTCTTTATATTGTTCAATTGCTTGATTCATGCAATGTTGAAATTCAAGATAAGGCATAACATTCTTATCTGGACCAGCAGACAAGAAGTCAATCACCTCATTTTCATTCATCGCATTTTGAAATTCATTCACAACAAAGTAACCACTTTTAGGAACAGAATAAATTAAATGCTCTTTTTCTAATTCTTCGTATGCTTTAATGACCGTATTTTTGCTGCATGAAAAATGCTCAGACATCTGACGAACAGAAGGGAGTTTACTTCCTGCAATAAGGATCCTATCTGCTAGCCGATGCTTAATCTCTTCCATTATCTTTATATATTTGGCACTCATACATGTATCCTCCTTTAACTGTCATGGTACAGATGGCTAAAAGAATGGTTTATTTTTTTCTGTGCACCTTTTATTATGTTGATTATAACAGAATTATTTTCTTAAGAATCAGAAAATGGTACAGGCGTGCTTGTATAATAACGATGGGGGTTGGGATAAGATGCAGAGAGTATCCAGAGAGAAATTCGGATTATTGTTGGGATTAGTAGGGGTCATTTGTTTTAGCTTAACACTTCCTTCTACAAGTATTGCAGTAGAATATTTTGGGGCTACGATCGTTGGCTTGGGAAGAACAGTTGTTGCCTCAATTTTAGTAGCAGTGGTTTTGATTGTTCGAAAAGAAAAACTGCCTTCAGGGCGCCAATTCAAAAGTCTACTTATTGTTGCTGCTGGTGCAGTTTTAGGATTTCCTCTTCTTACTTCTTGGGCAATGAAATCCTTGCCTGTTTCTCATGGAGCAGTGGAATTAGCCTTGTTACCATTAGCAACAGCCGGATTTGCTATGGTTAGAGCAAGGGAAATTCTTTCTCTCAAATTCTGGATTTCAAGTGCAATTGGCTCTATAGCTGTTATTATGTATGCACTTCACCTTGGGTTCGGTCAATTACAAGTTGCCGATTTCGCTTTACTAGCAGCAGTGCTTATACTTGGGCTTAGTTACGCAGAAGGTGGGAAACTAGCAAAAGAATTAGGCAGCTGGCAAGTGATTGCTTGGGCCATTTTAATCGGTGCGCCATTTTTTATTATTCCAGTTGGGCTAAACCTTACAACAGAAATGCTTCATGCCCCAATACAAGCTTGGGTTAGTTTTATATATCTCGCAGTGGTTAGTCAATTTTTAGCATATGTTGCTTGGTATGGCGGAATGGCTATGGGGGGAATAGCAAGAGTTAGTCAGGTTCAATACTTACAACCATTTTTAATGATTCTATTTGCTGCAGTATTTCTAGATGAATCTATCACATTTTTCACTCTTGTAATGGCCGTAATAGTTGTATTTTCCGTTATTATCGGTAAGAATACTGCCGTAAGAAAGGTTCAACCCATATCACAGGATGCTTTACCGCAATCAGGTAAAACACATAATTCAAAATCAATTAATTAGCTAGATTACTATAGGTGCTAATATCAGTGCAGCTGCCATATTTAAACTTACATCTGGTTATTTTTGAAAATGGGAGAGCTGTTGGTTTCAGGATTTCGGACACTTTACGTATGCAAGATGTTCATAAGTCTATGCTTGTTAGTTTGTTGAAAAAGGTAGTACTGACTTTTTTCAGTCTTTGATGGAAAACTAACAATATCTTTAACAGTACAAAATAAACTTTATTCAAGAAACGGGCCATATTGTGGCAGAAGCCAAATGGCAGGATATCTGAATAAGGACAGCGAATTAAATTATGTTTAAAGGCTATTTTAAATTAGTTATAACTAGGGAGATGTCAAATTGAAATTGAAAGATGAAAAATTTGAGATTGTTTCAGAAACTGAAAGATTAGTAATAAGACCCTTAAAGAAGGCCGATTATGAAAATTGGTTAAATGAATTTGAAAACCGTTATCCATCCCAAAATCGCCACGATAAAGGAAAAATAGATATGAGTGAATGTACACGGGAGTGGTTTCATAATCTGGTAGATAAACATCAAGAATTGGCACTTACAGATACAGCTCACGTATTTGGTGTGTTTAGAAAAGAAGATGGTACACATTTAGGTATGGTTGATTTTTCAACCCTAGCAAGAGATGATTTCCAATGGGGAAGGATAGGATACACCATCCATAATCAGTATTGGAGAAAAGGTTATGCCAAAGAAGCAGTAAAAAAAGCCCTTAATATTGCCTTTAAACATTTGAAGTTTCACCGTATAGAAGCCCATATAAACCTTGATAATACACCTTCTGTGAATTTAGCTGAAAGTGTAGGTATGGAATTCGAATGTATCCGTAAAGGGTTTATATACGAATATGATGAATGGACTGATCACTTGGTTTATTACATAAACTCTAAGTAATGCTTCTCAACAATCGGGCGCTTTTCTGAAATAAGGAAGCGTCTTTCTTCATGAAAAGGGCCAGATTGTTGAATAGGGTACTTTACTTTAAGAACAGGCTGATATTGGCGGCTTTTTCTTATCCAACTTAAGGCATTCACTTGTTTTCATTTTTAGAAGTTGTTTAAGCAAATCGTTGATTTTATCCAATACTACGATGATTGCCCAATCCCCTCTTGTCTTAAGGAATATATATACAATGGGAAGGTGTTTTTCCTCCCAATATTCCTATTTAAGGAGGTATTATCATGGAAGAATTTAGACATGAACATAGAGAAAAAAAACCTTTTGTTTTATCGTGGTATTGTTCATTCTATTGATCATTGTCGGAGCTTCTTTTATGATGAGCGGCTACTAGTAAAATATAGGCAGCTACTAAGTGGGAAAGGACCGATTAGGTTTATCTGTCTTTTTTCATCTAGACTTCTGAATTGAAAGGAGGATGAATTAAATGCCATTTGGATTTAGGGGATTTGATCGAAGAAACAGGTTTTTTCGCGACGGCTTTAGAAGAAGACGTTTTTTTCCCATTGAAATTGAAATCGAATTAGAGAGAAGAAGACGTTTTGAATTCGAAAGAAGACGACGTAGATTCTTTTAAGCACAAAATTTAACCAGTGTTTCCATGAGCCTGCGTAAAAGAATAGTTGTCAATCACAAGCAGCTGTTCTTATTGAACAAATTGAAAGTTATTAAACATAAGGCGTTTTTCACTTTAAGAATAGGCTGCTATAATTGGCAGCTTTTTTCTATTTGAAAGTTATACAGCTAATGGCGTTCTTTCTTTCAATATGGGGCAAGGCATTTTTCTTCTTTAAGTAACGGATGCAGTTTAGTTGAAGAATATTCCCGAAGAAAAAGTACCCTTCTAACAAAGGATGCCTGCATTTAGTTATTTCGTTTGGCTTTAACGTTCTGCTTTTGACATCAATTGCTCGCCACTCCATCCTATTTTTATTACTAAAAGTGATAGTAACTAAATCATATGGGAAATGTGAGTACCTTCAAATGTTGTTAGCAGCACGGTGACATTAAAGTAGCGGTAGGTTTTGTGTTTTACCTTCTGTTTGATTTGGAGAATCTGTTGGAAATAAAACTGTCTTGGTTTGCCGAAATGTTTTTCGATTGCTTTGTCGATGGATAGAAAAAGTAAATTGAGGATCACATCATCACGCATTTTACATCATTTTGGTTACCGTTTCAGCTTTGACAGGAGAATAAGAGAAAAGAGGTACCCAAGCAATCAATTTTAAAGGCTTTTTTTCATAAAAATCCTCCATTCAATGCTGCTCTTATTATAAACGATTAAAGAATTCTTATTAAACTAACAAGGGCTTCTTTTAATAACAATCAATATTCAACAATCGGGCGCGATTCTTCAAGAGCGAAGGTTCGCTCTTTTTTTGGGGAGAAATAATTGAAAAATAAATTTAGTAGAATTTAAGCAATTAACTTCAGGGAAAATATACAAATTTACCTTGTAATACGATGTACATCGTATTACAATATCAATATAAAATTTGAGATCAGGTGATGAAATGGACAGGGAAATGTTAAAAGGAAGTATTGATCTTCTTCTGTTATCGCTTATTAACCAGAGGGATCTTTATGGGTATGAAATTACTAAATTACTGAAGCAGCTAAGTGACGATCAATATGAAATGAGTGAAGGGACGCTCTATCCAGCATTAAAACGTCTAGAGAAAAAACAGTTGATTGAGTCCTATTGGTCAGAAACTCCTTCAGGGAGGAGGAAGTATTATAAAATTTCTGATTCAGGAACGAAGGAATTAGAGAAGAAACAAAAGGATTGGAGACTCATTGAGAATTTAGTTCATAGAAGCTCGGAGGGTCTTATATGAAATCGAAATTAGAACAGTATGTGGAAAACATTGTTCGTCATACAGAGAGTTCTAAGAAAGAAAAAGAGGACCTTTATGACGAACTACTTATCCACCTTCAGATTTCTCGCGATTACTTGATGGAGGAAGAGGGTTTAACACCAGAAAAGGCAGAGGAAAAGGCCATGCAGCTATTTGGACTAGAAGGAGAAATTGGCAGTCAAATTCAACAAGCACTATTTCCTTATCGAAAGGAATTAATGCTTACATTAGCTATTTCTTCCATCCTTTTCACAATTGGAGTTTATTTATCGAGTCTTTTTGTTGAAGGGGATGCTTATATCGTCTGGCTTTGTATTTCTATGAGTTTAAGTACAATGTTGTTACTTCTTCCACTAAATCAACATTTTCATATTAATAGAAAGCTATGGTTAAATGGCTTATTGGTACTCCACACACTTGGACAACTATACGGATGGTTAATCACTAGTCTGTTAGATCAATCAATGACCGTTGTGGGTTTAACTATTTGGGTATGGTTAAACATTGCTCTAAGCATTAGTCTTGTTTATCGAACAACAATCTATGATTATAGTTCGGATGAAAAGTATATCAAGATTTTGCATGGAATGAATATTACTAGTGGAATTATCATTTCAGGGATGTCACTATTTCTAATCGTTGGCGGTCTTATTATGATTGGACAATATCATTTTATGATGGTCATATTTGCTAGTCCAATTGCTATTTGGGTAGGTATGTATGCGGTACAATTGAAGTTGGTAAAGAAAAATAAACGGATTGCATTTGTAATTGGAATGATACCCATTGCAGCCTGTATCCTCATTTTTTTATGGCTTTATGCCCCAGTACTCTTTTTTAGATAATGCTCTTGATAGTGCTAACAAAGAAAAGAAAGGATTACATAATGCAGAAAAAGAATCTCATTTTTTTATTACTATTTTTGTTTATTTTAACAATAGCTCTTGTGGTTACGGGTGTTTTTTTAAACAAAACAGAAAACGAAAAACAGAATGGGCTTTCCAATCATTATGATGTTTCATCTCAAAATGCAATTGCCTATGTAACCTACAAAGAGGGGAAACCTCAGTTGTTTTTGCATAATGAAGGGGAGTCGATGGATACAGTCGTAGCTGAGTATGATGAGGAAACGATGATTCTAGATCCAACCTTTTCACATGATGGCTCGATATTGGCTTATATAACTACAAATAAAGATAAGGACACAGAACTGATAAGTACGGTCCATTTTTATAATATGGAAAATAGGGCAATAACAGACCTATTCACGGATCCTTCGACTATTACAGAGATTGAATTTAAGCCGGACCATCCGTCTCTTTTATACCTACGAGCTGGAACATTTGAAAATTATTCACCAATTACAGGGAAAAGACCACATAATTTTGATGTATACGAATTTAATCTAAATCAGAAATCACATGAACAAAAGACAAATCTACAACAGTATTCTATTTATTCATTGAACGTTTCATCTAGTGGGGATAGTGTTTACATAGGTAGAGATGATGATTCAGATGTAAAAACAGCAGAAGATTCCTTCCAAGTAAAACAAAGGGTTTTTGAAATTCCTGTGGATTCTCCGGAAGAGATGTCTATTATTTCTGATTCTAAACGTGAAGTTTCTATTTTTAGTTTTACAATCACTCCTGATGGAAAGAAACTAATTTTTCAATCCATTAGTAATCCTCATGATGGAGGCACCTTTGAATACGAATTATATAAATATAATTTAGATACAAAAGAAGAAAAACAGTTAACTTATATTGGGAAGCATGTGAGTGATCCTGTTGTAAGTTCAGATGGAAGGATTATTTATTTCATGTTAGATAGAAATTTCGCCAAAGGTGATTCTGATTACCATCTATATAAAATGAATATCGATGGAGAACAGGTAGAGGAAATAGAACTTACATTCTCAAATGTTGAATAGAAATATAAAAACTGGTTTGGTACAACTTTAGGTAGGTTGTTTAATGCTTATAGAATTTTTTGGTATCAAGGTTTCTTAAAGTAAGGAGGGCATTTGATTTTCTTAATGAATAGGGACATTTAACTGAATAAGAATCGTAAATTGTATTGGATATTTATGTAATAATTAAATAGGAGATTATTTACTTTTGGGAGGTCTCAATAAATGAAAAATAAAACTCGGGCAATTATTACACTTGTATGTAGTTTACTAATTTTTGCTGTTGGTATGTTCAGAATATTTACAGAATCAATTTCTTCAACACCTTTATTTGTAGCATATATTTTCGTAATTGCGGGGTTAATTGGAGTTATTGCAAACAGTGTAATGCTAAAAAAGTTACAAACCAATTAAACAAACGAGTACTGCGATTCATTTTATGGTTCGCTTTTTTCATATTCGACTAACGCACCTTAGAAAAAAGAATTAATTGATTTTAAGATTTGGTTCATATTTTAGTTATTCCAGAATCGGGCGCATTTCTAGAATAAGAAATGCGCTTGTTTTTATAGCTTTGCGTACGATAGAATCCCGAATTGTGGATAAGTTATTGCGTGGAGATGTCTTTTCTAGACTCTTGGTGCCAGCCCCCTCTAGTACTCAGACTTGAAGATAATAGAAAAATCGTTGTTATTTCAAAGTACTCCAGTGCTTGTCCGTGCTATGCATGCGCCTTTCGCTTTTTTCGTATCCAATATATTCTGACTGAGGGCGGAAAATTGAATTATCTTGCAGTTGCTCTATTGCGTGTGCAGTCCAACCAATGATTCTTGCAACGCTGAATGTCGGCGTAAATAGTTCTGGTGGCATTTCGATAGAACGCATAATGGCAGCTGCATAATACTCGACGTTTGTATATAGTTTACGGTCAGGCTTATGTTGTGCGAGTAAATCAATTATTTCCTTTTCAGCTACAGTTGCTAAGTCTAACCATTCATCTTTTCCGAACGTACTGGTACATTTTTCTCTCAAAAGAATGGAACGTGGATCTTCCGTCTTATAAATTCTGTGACCGAATCCCATTATTTTTTCCCCATTTTGAAGTTTTTCTTCTATAACTGTTAGGATGTTTTCCGGTTTTCCTATTTTTTCAAATAACTCAATAACTCCCGAAGGTGCTCCTCCGTGCAAAGGACCTTTCATTGTACCAATTGCAGATGTGATGGCTGCGGTTAAATCCGATTCTGTCGAAATGGTTACACGAGCAGAGAACGTAGCTGCATTCAATCCATGCTCCATTGTTAATTTCAAGTATGTTTCAAGAGCCTCAGCTTGTAGGTGGTTTGGGAGCTTCCCATTTAGCATCCATAAGTAATTCGCTATGTGTGACAAATTAGGATCCGGGTTGATGGGAGGTAAACCTTGTTGTTTTCTATAATGTCTTGCTACGATTACTGGAATGACGGCAGTAAGAATAATTGCTTGCTCTTCGATAGGTTCATTTGTAAAACCATCATGTGCATATGCGGAAATAGCTGTACGCACTGCGTCCATGATTGGTACTTCTGCTGGTAGAGCGTCGAGAATTTTTTGAACATGAAGAGGCAACTGTCTCCCATTCATTAATTTAATTTCCAAATGCTTTAACTCACTTTCGTCTGGTAACATTCCATACCAAATAAAATATGCCACTTCTTCAAACGAATGAGATGGGATTAGTTCGTCTATTAAAACACCTCTGTAGCGTAATTCCCCTATATCTCCTTTAACAGAAGCTATGTTTGTTTGAACAGCCACGACATCTTTTAATCCTTTTTTAAACATACCGATTCCTCCTTCTTTTCTTTAGTATAGTGGTGTTATATGATTATAGAAATTAAATATTTTATATTGAAACGATTAATTTTTTTAATTAAAAAGGGGGAGTTACCGTGGAACTTCAGTGGTTGAAAACCTTTATTGTAGCAGCCGAAACGACTAATTTTCGTCAAGCATCGGAAAAACTAATTATTTCTCAACCAAGTGTGACCGTTCATATCCGGTTATTAGAGGAATACCTCGGAGCAAAGCTTTTTGATCGAATAAACAACCGTGTCACATTGACCGATGTCGGAAAACTTTTTTATCGAGAGGCGATGCAACTCGTCGAACAGATGGAACTGAGCGTAAATCGGATTCATACATATGCACAAGGATTTCGTAAGAATTGGACAATTGCTATTTCCCCCCTTATGGCGGAAACGATATTGCCATATATTTTGCGAACGTTTATGGAGAGTCATCCAGACGTTGAAATCAGCATCCGAGTTGAAGAATCAATTAATATTGAACAACTCGTAGAAAACGGGGATGTGAATTTGGGCATTTCAGCACTAGATACTAAATTAAAGAATATCGAGTCGATTCGAATTTACGATGACCCCATTCTGTTCGTGACCTCACCTGATTCATATGATGAAGAAAGTGGACCTCCAATTGACGCATTGGAATTAATACAGAAAAATATAATATTCACTCACCATCATCCTGTTTATTGGGATAGCCTGCTTAATAAGCTAAACAAATACGTAAAGCGTATCCGAACAATGAAAGTTACACAAGCACACATTGTAAAACGATTCATTCAGGAAGGACTCGGCATATCTTTTTTACCACACTCAATTTTAAGGCGTGAATTAATAGAAGGAAGACTAATGCAACTACATTTTGATTTGTTCACACTACCGACTATTTCAACTTTTATTATCGTTAAAAGGAAAGAGGAACTTGAGCAGATTTCATAAATTTGATTTCCAAATATTATTTTGGATAATAAAGGATTTACATTTAGTTTTCAGGACAGGTTTTACTTGAAGAAGGGCATTGAATAAATTTCAATAAAATTATTAACGAATGGTCAGTAGGGGATTGGGGGTAACGGGTGCGATTGATAAATAACAGGGATCATCATCAAAACATGATAGTTTCTTTTTTATTTTTCCAACTATTTGGGCAGGTTATTTCGATAGGAACTTACGGGGGGTTCTATGGTAGACAGAGTTAATATTCAAGCATTTATATATACAAGGACTCCAAGAACAACCTTTTTATTGTTAAAAAGAACCCTAGAAAAAAGTGGATTTTGGCAACCAGTTAGTGGAGGTTTAGAGAAAGATGAACAGCCTACACTTTTCTGTAAAAAGGAACGCGCTTATTTTTATTATAGGGCCATATTGTGGAGTAATGCCATTAAAGAAAATTGATTATTTATAGGATAAAATTTAGGAGAGATTGTGCACTTCTGTACTTAAAGTACGGATCAATTGGTTGAAGAAGGACATTTAAAGGCTTTTAATTCAAAACACTCAGAGAATTTTTACTCTGAGCGTTTGATTTTATCCTTTGCTTATTCCCGTTACATTAAGTAGAAAGGTTCAAAAATGTCTTTTTCCACTTTTTCTTGTCTATGGGGATATAATAAAGGCGTAAAGCAGCAGTTTGTTCGGATTTTCTTCAGGTTAGGGAACTAAATCAAATTTTATTATTTTAGTTTATTATATTCTTCTTTAATCTTTTCAACTGTTTTCTCGATTTGCTCTCCCCAATTATCATTTTTGGTATTAAAAATAATATTCCCCTCTTTATCAATCATGCCGTAACCTCTATAAGCTACACCATTTTTCTTCATTCCCATTTTTTCAATTAATTCTAATTTCTGATCGGAAATAAAGGAGAAACTATGTCCAAAAGTTTTCTCCAGTTTATTCTGTAATGTACGTAGATCTTCTGGGGAATCTTTGCTAATTACAAACATTTCAATATCCATTCCATCCAATTTGTTCATATTATTATGCAACTGAACCAGTTGCTTCTCACAGAGACTTCATTTATATGTTGTTATAAAAAAGAATACTGTTGGTTTTTCTAACGGAAAAGTTACCTCTTTTTGTTCGTGATCTAATAAAGTGATTGGTTCGATAAGCGTCCTTTGTCCAAATGCTGATAATAATAGAAAAGAAAGAAAGGACAAGATTATAATTATAGTTCGCATTTTTAACACCTTTCTAATAAATTTAAAAACAGATTTGGATTATCAGATCGGAGTGGGGCTAAATAATCCTTGTTTTTATTTGCCATTAGTTCTTTCCTTAGTGGAAAACCCTTAATATTCAACCCCATTTTTTCTTTATTAGAATTAACAAACCAATGAAATTCTATCCAAGTTTTTTTCTAAATTAACCCTTAGTGTGAAGTTAAATTTATTTGAAGAAGAGCTATAAACCTGCATTAAGTAACCACATTATTTATCACTTATTCAAATGGAAAAAAGAATTAGCTAACGGGGGCTATTCTTCAAGAAGGAGAATAGCATTTTCTTATTGAAGTAATGAAGGAGTGGAGTTAAAAACTATATTTTGTTAGGTTTTACATCTAAAGTAGTAGAGAATTTACAACTATTTTAGGACTCATTAAATTGATAGATGTTGCTATTATTTATTCAAGGAGGTTTTGTTTATGATTAAGGGACTGTATGAAGCACACTTACCTGTGAAAAATTTAGAAACATCTATTGGTTTTTACAAAAAATTAGGTTTGAATTTTGCTTGGCGTGATGAAGACACTGCATTCTTTTGGATAGAAGAAGGTACAAGTTGGTTAGGGTTGTGGGAAGGGGATGAGTACCAAACACTATACCACCCTTCTTTAAGACATATTGCTTTTCGTGTCACATATCAGGATTTAAAAGAGTCTTTAAAATGGCTTGAATCAATCCAAGTTGAAGCAGTTCCTTTTGGAAGTAGAACATCGATTGAGCCCTTCGTAAGACCAAATCAAGGAAATGCTTCGGTATACTTTGATGATCCTGATGGGAATAGTTTAGAGTTGATGTGTTATGTCGATGTTCCTAATGAACTAAAACATATTACCGAAAAGTTGTCATTTGAAGAGTGGGAGAATTTAGTTAGAAGTAAACTGAAATAGTGAATACTCTTTCATTACAACTGTGAATAAATGTACTATAGGGAGAGTTAAATAAAGAAGCATTAAGTAATTTTAGGGTTGAGAACTTATTATATTCATTCCATTATTCCGTTAAATAGCGCTTTTCTGTAACAAGGAAAAGCGCCTATTTTCATTATAGGGCCATTTTGTTGAATAACTCTTTTTGGACAGGAGAGAGAAATCTTTATAAAATAAGCTGTGAGTGGCAAGTTGCCTAGGATGTGTCGCTGGTCTGGCGGGTTTTACAGTTGGCGGGTATGCCATATACATAGCTAATGCCTTTAGTATTTAATGGTGGAGGTGTGATGATGTATAAAAGACAAAGGATGTTGTTAGTAACTATATTACTCACAATCAGCGTATCAGGTTTAATGGCATCAGTGGGAATCTTTTTAAATAGTATACCTATTCTTATCTTTAGTTCTTTGTTATTAGTATCCCTTCCATTTACCGCATATCAGATGGTTAAGAACAACAGACCAAAATAACTGGTTAGTTAATTGGCAACAGCTATGCTCTGAGCAAACTTTAGATTATTATGCACTTATCAAACTTGAAAAATCGGGCGCTTTTCTGAAATAAGGGAAGCGTCTTTCTTCATGAAAGGGCCATTTAATGGAGTAAGAATCTCAAGAAAATTTTAATAATTATAGTTTTTATGAAAGATTGTACTTAAACCAACCTAAAAATAAATTAACTTTTTATGGTAAAATGATTACAAGAAGTTATCCAATATGTGCAATAAAAAGGAGGAGAAAAACATAAAACCAACCTTAAATCTCAAAATAAATGTTTATTTACTACTTACAATCATACCGTTATCCGTTCTTGGATATTATTTTGCTGTAAACATTGAATCATTGTTTTTCTTATACGAATGGCTGCTTGCTACATTAGTCTTAATTTCAATACTATACTCCATTAAAAATGTAGTATCAATTAGAAATGAGCTGAGGTGGGTAGCTATTTCTATTTTGGCTTTTTTGATTCAATTTTCAGTACTTGGATTATTTTTGGGACCACTAACACATTATCTTATGTTTTATCTTTATTATGTTTTTGCAATACTTTCTTTTGTTGTTTTTATAATAGCAATAAGAAAAAACAAAACTTTAAGAATTATCCCGATAATCTTTACTATAATAACAGGATTATTCACGCTATATATTTTGTTTTTAAATGCTTTGTGGGGAAATAATTTAAGTTAAACCACCAAAAACGGTAGAAAATGATTTAATAATGAAAAAGGAATTAAGAAATTTTTGGACTGAGATTATATTTTAGGTATTCAATTATAGGGCGCTTTTCTGAAATAAGGAAAGCGTCTTTCTTCATGAAAAGGGCCAGGTTGTTAAAGGAAAAAGGTATATAGAAAGGGAACTATTTGATATACCAGATTAAATAAAGGAGAGAAGGCATGAGTAAATCATTTATTGAACAAGTACATTATATTAGAATTCCTGTAAAAGATTTAGCACTGTCTGCACAATGGTATAGAGATGTATTAGGGCTCCAGTTATTAAACATTACTGAGGAACTTGCGATTTTAAAAGTACATGAAGGGCCTTTCTTACTTATCTTAGTTCCTACCGAAGATGAAACATTTGCACATTTTACAGTTGATAATGAACAAGAATTTAGCATTGGCTTTACAAGTCCAGAATTATCTAAATTTCATCAACACTTAATTGATAATCAAGTTAAGGTCGAGGATATAAAAGAAGATAATGGTCATGCCTTTTTCCACTTTTATGACCCAAATGGTAATAAACTTCAAGTACACTGGTAAGATTATAATAAATAAAATTACCTTATTTTATTAACTGGTGCTTTAGTTCAATAACGATCTTCAACAATCGGGCGCAATTATTGTACAAGAAATTGTGTCATTTTTAGTTATCATCTTGAACATGGTAATGCTTATTTGACACAAACGGTGCCATAAAAATAAATTCTTTTTGATAGTTTGCATATAAAGAAAACCCATTTCTAGTTAATGGGTCTCTCAAAAATTAATTCAAAATAGGAAGCTGTACCTATACCGGACGTAGCTATTTCAGGAGCAACTAATTGTATAAATCTCCAGCCGTCTTTAGCTTTTTCATTTATGACATCTTGATAGTTTGATTTTGGTTTACTAGACAATCTAGTGAATTCTATTTTCACAAATGTATATTCGTACATAATTTCACCTCAATTATTTTTCTAACTAATGTACGAATGTTCTTGGAAAAAGTTTCGGACATTTATAACACGCATTACGACCACAATATGCAGTAGCTTCTTCAATAAAACCAGCTAATAGTTTG
>NZ_JBALNX010000049.1:202705-236195 GCF_036962035.1 Bacillus sp. JJ1773 | reverse complement strand
AGCTCCAGCGCCAACCCCCGACGTACAGGACGTACTAGTGTCGACAATGCGACAGGACAAGGAAAGCCTCGGCAGCGAAACATCGCACGACCAAAAGTGAAACTTTTGGGAGGACGTCGCGTTTTTGGCGACCTCGAGGTCATAAGCCAGTCTGCCAAGAAGGTTAAAGAACAACCTTCTCGACAGCATGTCTTATGCTCGTCGGGGGTGGGCAAGGCGCTTACGCTTTTCTATTTAGGTGGTGAGGACAATCGAATTAAATAAGCGGCAAGAAAAAATATTAGAAATTGTGAAGGAAAACGGGCCAATCACTGGTGAAAATATTGCAGAAAAGTTAAATTTAACTCGAGCAACATTAAGACCGGATTTAGCCATTTTAACAATGGCTGGCTTTTTAGATGCGAGACCGCGGGTCGGCTATTTCTATACAGGAAAATCAGGTACTCAGCTGCTTACAGATAATTTAAATAAGCTGTATGTGAAGGATTATCAATCGATACCTGTAGTTGTGAATGAAAATGTTTCGGTTTATGATGCCATTTGCACAATGTTCTTGGAAGATGTAGGAACATTATTCGTGGTTGACCAGGAATCCATACTTGTTGGCGTTCTTTCTAGGAAAGATTTGCTGCGTGCAAGTATAGGGAAACAGGAATTAACGAATATCCCTGTAAACATAATCATGACAAGAATGCCCAATATTACAATGTGTGAAAAGGAAGACTTATTAATTGATATTGCAAAGAAATTAATTGAGAAACAAATTGACGCGCTTCCGATTGTTAAAGAAACGGAAAAAGGCTTTGAGGTAATAGGCAGAATTACAAAAACGAATTTAACAAAAGCATTTCTTGCTCTTGCAGAAGATAATTAAATCATGTACAGAGGAGATGGTGTTAAGGGATGACAAAAAAGCCAATCATCTATGTTGTGTCTGACTCTGTTGGGGAGACTGCCGAATTGGTTACGAAAGCAGCCGTCAGCCAGTTTAATGGCAGCGGAGTAACGATCAAGCGATTTCCATATGTGGAGGACAAGGTTCATATAGAAGAAGTAATTTCTTTAGCAAAAATGGATAATGGAATGATCGTATATACACTTGTTAAGCCAGATATACGCCATTATATTAATGAACTGGCTGAGCGGGAAGGGATCTATGCTTGTGATATAATTGGGCCGTTAATGGATAAAATTCAGCTTTTATATGGAAAAACACCTCTATTCGAACCAGGTCTAGTTAGAAAACTGGACGAGGATTATTTTAAAAAAATAGAAGCTATTGAATTTGCTGTTAAATATGATGATGGCCGTGATCCAAGAGGGATATTAAAAGCGGATATTATTCTTGTAGGAGTATCCCGAACTTCTAAAACACCGCTATCACAATATTTAGCCCATAAAAGACTAAAGGTCGCAAACGTACCGCTTGTACCAGAGGTGGATCCTCCTGAAGAATTGTATTTAGTTCAGCCCGAAAAGTGCTTTGGACTAAAAATTAGCCCGGAAAAGCTCAATTATATTCGCAGAGAACGGCTAATATCTTTAGGATTAAGCGATAATGCCAGTTATGCAAACATTGAAAGGATTAAAGACGAAATCAATTATTTTGAAAAAATCGTCAGCAAATTAAATTGTCCTGTCATTGACGTAACGAATAAAGCCGTAGAAGAAACGGCAAATTTAATATTAAATCAATACCACAGAAGCTTTCCAAAAAGCTAGCACATAATTCTGTATTATGTGCCTTTTTCTTTTTTGGCAAAAAGGTAACGGAACCTTTTGAAAATTTAAATTCTTCTTGATGCGTTTAAAACAAAATATTAATAGAAATAAGAAAAAATAATAGAAATTCAAGCTTTTTTATACTATAATAAAAAATTGTGATAAAAATGTTATAGTTTAGGTTTAGAGTTGAGTATGAACGAATAAACTATTTATTGTGAGAAGTCAAGTGACCGGAAAAAAAACAATTCGACATGATCAATTGTAATGGAAATGCTGCAAGAATTATTTTGTATCAGGATTCTGAAAAGCATTTAGACCATTATACCCGGCTTGATTGAAAATCTACTTGTAATTTTAACAGTTGCATGAGTTTAGGATGAATGTAGCTCATGCTAAAAGTTGCTTTTTGAAAGAAGGATTATGTGGAGTGATGTAGAATAATTAGAACATTAGGCAATCCAATTATCTTGGTTGATGCCGATTCTTGTCCTGTAAAGGAAGAAATTGTCGAATTAGCTAATAGCTATTCTGTTGATGCTATTTTATTGCCTCATATGCTCACATAAAAAATGATCTAAAGGGAGCTTTTTGGAAATTTGTTGACTCAAGTAAAGAGGCTGTTGATTTATTCATTATGAATCATGTGCAGAAACGGGACATCGTTGTTACACAGGATATTGGTTAGCATCGACACTTTTATTTATGTTCTGTCTCCAAAGGGGATTTCATACGATGAGAAAGATATTCATACTGCGCTTGATATGAGATATTTATCGGCCTAAGCGCATAGAAGGGGGATACATGGGAAAGGGCCCATGCCTTACAGTCGTGAAGATCGTACTAGGTTTGTGAAAGAATTGACAAAGATTTTGTCGAATTTTGAAGGAATTCGCTAATTTTTATAGAAATATTAATTAATGGATTAATTATCTTTCTAAATTTGATGCCCTGGGTGTACTTTAAGAGGCTTCTTATGTATTGATTTTTTATTAATTGGAGTTGTTCCCATGGTAGAGCGTATCGCCGAGGAGAAAGTGAATGAGATTCGGCAAGCTGTCGATATTGTTGATATTATAAGCGATTATGTTCAATTAAAAAAGCAAGGACGAAATTACTTTGGTCTATGCCCATTTCATGGAGAGAACACACCATCTTTTTCCGTTTCACCTGATAAGCAAATTTATCATTGCTTTGGATGCGGAGCCGGCGGAAATGCCTTTTCATTCTTAATGGATCTTGAAGGTTATTCCTTTCAAGAAGCAGCTGTCAGATTAGCTGAAAAAGGGAATATTAAGCTTGACATGATTATTCAGTCCGCAGCCGCTCAAAGTAATGTTCCTCCCGATATTCAGCAAATGCTGGAGGCCCATGAGCTATTGCGTAAATTTTATCATCATCTGCTGTTAAACACAAAAGATGGCCAACATGCACTAGACTATTTGCTTGGCAGAGGATTTACGATTGAAACCATTGAGAAATTTCAAATTGGATATTCCCTTCCTTCTTGGGATTTTGTATATAAATTTCTTGGGAAGAGAAAGTTTCCAATAGAGGTAATGGAAAAAGCAGGTCTTATTATTAAACGCGAAAAAGATGGCAGTTATTTTGATCGTTTTCGCAACCGAATTATGTTTCCGATTTTTGACCGAAGTGGAAAAACGATTGCCTTTTCAGGAAGGTCTTTAGGGGACGATGAACCCAAATATTTAAATAGTCCTGAAACGCCAATCTTTAATAAAAGCAAAATTTTATATAATTTTCATTTAGCAAGACCTCAAATCAAGAAACTCCAGCAAGCTGTTTTATTTGAAGGATTTGCGGATGTTATTTCTGCTGATCTTGCAGGAGTTGAAAACGGTATTGGCACAATGGGAACATCCTTAACGGAGGACCATGTCTCCGCTTTAAAGAGAAATGCCCAGTCAATCACTGTTTGCTATGATTCCGACAATGCTGGAATTGAAGCGGCTTTCAGAGCGGCTAACATGCTATCTAATGCAGGATGTCAAGTAAGGGTTTCTTTAATGCCAGACGGCCTTGACCCAGACGACTATGTTAAAAAATTCGGTCCAGAAAAGTTTCGTCACGAGGTAATAGATGGCAGTCATACACTTATGGCGTTCAAGCTGCATTATTACCGCAGAGGGAAAAAACTGCATGATGAAGGAGATCGCCTGCTTTATATCGAAGAAGTATTAACGGAAATAAGCAAATTAGATAATGCAGTAGAAAAGGATTATTATTTACGGCATCTTGCGGATGAATTTTCCCTATCACTGGAAGCACTTAAAGAACAGGAAAAACAAATTAATTTTTCAGAAAGACGGAAGACTAAGGGACAGAGCAGCAACGAGACAGTCAAAAAACAGCTGATTCTTCAAAAGCAAGCGAAGCAGTTAAAGCCTGCATATTATACAGCTGAGAGAAATTTAATTGCACATATGCTTGCCGATAGTGACCTTGCATTTAAGGTTCAGAATTTTCTTCAAGGAAATACGTTTAATGTGGATGAGCATCAAGCAATCATTACTTATTTATTAGGCTTTTATGAAGAAGGACACCCGCCAGATACAAGTGCCTTTATCAACTTCCTAGTTGATGAAAAGTTAAAAAGGATTGTTGCTGATATTCAAATGATGGAAATAAACGATGAATTAAGCGAACAAGAATTAACGGATTATATAAAACAGGTGTTTAATTATCAAAAAATGTTAAAGATAAAAGAAAAACTGCTTGAACAAAAAGAAGCAGAGCGGAAAAGTGATTATGCAAAGGCAGCCTTGATCGCAATGGAAATTATTCAATTGCGCAAGTCTCTATAGATTAGGATATTTCTTAAGGATTGTCTGTGACTTTGGAAGGAGGGGGACATATGGCTGAAAAATCAGCTCGTTCAAAAGAAGTTGATTCAGAATTGACCCTAGATCAAGTGAAAGAACAATTAACAGAGGTTGGAAAAAAGACGGGCGTTCTTGCCTATGACGATATTGCAGAAAAATTGGCCCATTTTGATTTAGATTCTCATCAAATGGATGAATTCTATGAGTTCCTTGGAGATCAAGGTATTGAGCTAGTCGGTGACAATGACGATGATGCCGACCCTAATGCTAAGGAATTAGCAAAAGGTGAAGAAGAGTTTGACTTAAATGATTTAAGTGTTCCACCAGGCGTGAAAATCAATGACCCTGTGAGAATGTACTTAAAAGAAATTGGCCGTGTTGATCTACTTTCTGCTGAGGATGAAATTTCACTTGCAGAACGGATTGAAGATGGTGACGAGGAAGCGAAAAGGCGTCTTGCTGAAGCAAACCTCCGATTAGTTGTAAGTATTGCCAAGCGTTATGTTGGCCGTGGAATGCTTTTCCTTGATTTAATTCAAGAAGGAAATATGGGCTTAATTAAAGCCGTTGAAAAATTTGATTATCGAAAAGGCTTTAAATTTAGTACGTATGCAACTTGGTGGATTCGCCAAGCGATTACAAGAGCGATTGCCGACCAGGCAAGAACCATCCGAATTCCCGTTCATATGGTTGAAACTATTAACAAATTAATTCGTGTACAGCGCCAATTACTTCAGGACCTTGGCCGCGAACCAACTCCAGAAGAAATCGCTGAGGATATGGATTTAACTCCAGAAAAAGTGAGAGAAATTCTAAAAATTGCGCAAGAGCCAGTTTCTTTAGAAACGCCAATTGGGGAAGAAGATGATTCCCATTTAGGCGATTTTATTGAAGATCAGGATGCGACTTCACCTTCTGAGCATGCTGCCTACGAGCTTCTTAAAGAGCAGCTGGAGGATGTTCTTGATACTTTAACCGATCGTGAGGAAAATGTACTGCGCCTTCGCTTTGGGCTTGATGACGGACGTACAAGGACCTTAGAGGAAGTCGGTAAAGTATTCGGTGTTACACGTGAACGTATTCGCCAAATTGAAGCGAAAGCATTGCGCAAATTAAGACATCCGAGCAGAAGCAAGCGTTTAAAAGACTTTTTAGAATAGAAAATCATTGTCAGAAAATAGTTTACTTCTTACAATAGAGGTAAGCTATTTTTTTTCCGCTGGAATGGACGTGTATTCTTAATGAATGAAACAAGAAAAAAGATCATAGTTAACGAAATAATTAATTGGCGAAAAAATCGCATGCTCCCTGAACATTATTGTGATTTCCTCTTAGCATTGTACACAGAAGGAAATGAACCGGAAAACAAGAAAGAGCCAGCAGCTATAAAAAAAATTCACTGGAAAAACCATTATTTATTTTTAATGTTAATTCCGTTAGCTCTATTTTTAATCCATTTTACTGAATTGTCTATTACTTTGCAAATGGCCTTTTCCATATTATTTGTATTAGCTGGGATTATTTTCACTTTTTATTTTTTTAGAAAAGGAATTTTACTGCAAATACCTTTAATTGCTTCGGCATTAATTTTATTATTATCTACCGTTGAATTTATTTCAAGATTATTTCCAGATAGACTTATGGTCCTTTACATAGTAATATTCATGAACTGTTTTTTATGGTTGTTAACAGGCTGGAAACTTAAGCTTCCAGCCTTTATCATATCTGGAGTTTTAGGGATAATATTAATAGTAATTTCTATATTTATATATTAAAAAGATTTTTTTAAAGTTTTTAAATGTTGAGAAAATGGTTTTCTCTCTTTTATTTAATGAAGTAAGTGGAAGTTCCTCTAAATTCGCTGGAGTTTTGTCTGATTTTTGAATTTGGTGTAACAAAGTTGCCTTAAGGGCTTTTCCTTCTACACGTTTTGAAGTAGAATAGAAATTGTTTGTATAAATATTTACTTTATTTGAGATGTTCTTACATAAGGGAGGTATAAACATGAAAAATCCAGTAATGCCGTACATCTTAATTTTTGCATTGGGTATCGTTGCAATGTTCCTGATTTCCTTTAAAGGACTTGGTGATGCTGAGCAGCTTGCTGCTGAAAGAGAAGGCGGCGGTGAAAAGACTGAAGAAACGGCTGCAGCAAGCCCTGAGGAGATCTATCAAAAGAGCTGTATTGGGTGCCATGGTGATCAATACCAAGGTGCAGTTGGACCAGCTTTAACAGGTGTTGGTGACCATCTATCACAGGAAGAGATAGCTGATATTCTTGTTAATGGTAAAGGGTCCATGCCTCCTGGTTTAGTTCCTGCAGATAAAGCAGGCGAAATGGCTGCTTGGCTAGCGGAATTAAAATAAAATAGTTTGTTAAACATAAGCTTGAAGGCTAAACTTTGGCCTCCCCAAGCGCAAAATAAAAAAAGTCCTTTGCATCTGTAAAGGGCTTTTTTTAAGTAGATTTTTTCCTCGTGGGTGTTAAGACTTTGCAAAACCATACTATTTTTAATACTATTATAAGGATAAATCAACTGTGCTAGTAATAGTGGACTTATATTTTTCTTTGAAAAGTGGTGGATAAATTGAATACTGAGAAATTATCACAGCGTTTAGAGGCTGTTGCAAATTATATTCCTGAAGGGTGCAGACTTGCTGATATTGGCTCGGATCACGCATATTTGCCATGCTATGCAGTGAAACGAGGCATGATCCCTTTTGCGGTTGCTGGGGAAGTGGCAGAGGGACCGTATCAATCTGCTAAAAGCCAAGTTGAAGCGGAAGGATTAAATGACAAGATAAATGTCCGCAAAGGAAATGGATTACAGGTAATCTCAGTGGATGAAGTGGATTGTATTACAATTGCCGGGATGGGCGGAGCTTTAATCACAAATATTTTGGAAGAGGGCAAGGAAAAGCTAGGAACGGTAAAAAGGCTGATATTACAGCCAAATATCAGTGCTATTACGATAAGAAGCTGGCTTAATGAAAATGGCTGGGTATTAATTGCTGAAGAAATTCTTGAAGAAGATGAAAAAATTTATGAGATTTTAGTTGCTGAAAAAGGGGATTCGAAGGAAAGACGAGAGTTGGATCTGCAAAAGGAATTATTATTTGGCCCTTTTTTACTAAAGCAGAAATCAGTTATTTTTAAAAAGAAATGGCTTGGAGAATTAAAGAATTGGCAAAGAATTTTAGCCCAGCTAGAGAATGCAGCAGCTACAGAGGAAACAATAGAGAAAAAAAATGAACTAATAGAGAAGATAAAGATGGCAGAGGAGGTATTGGATCATTGAAAAAAATAAATGGACATGAAATTATTCAGCTATTTGAACAGTTTTCTCCAAAAGGCTATGCTATGGAGGGAGACAAAATTGGGCTGCAAATTGGCAGATTGAATAAGCCGGTTGAGAACGTCATGATTGCACTGGATGTACTAGAAGAAGTAGTTGATGAAGCGATCGCTAAGAATGTTCAACTCATTATTGCTCACCACCCGCCTATTTTTCGACCGCTTAAATCAATTGCCACTGATACGCCTGCCGGTAGAATAATTGAGAAATTGATTAAGCATGATATCGCTGTCTATGCTGCCCACACAAATTTGGACGTTGCTACTGGCGGTGTTAACGATATGCTTGCTGAAGCACTAAAGCTAGTTAATACGGAGGTCTTAGTTCCTACCTACGAGACCGAATTGAAAAAACTAGTTGTCTTTGTTCCAGAAGATAATGCTGACGACCTTAAAAAGGCATTAGGAGATGCTGGTGCTGGAGCGATTGGCCATTACAGTCATTGCAGTTTCGAATCATCCGGAATTGGACAGTTTTTACCAGGTGAAGGGACAAATCCCTTTATTGGCGAGCATGGAAAGCTAGAGTCAGTGAAAGAACTGAGGATCGAAACGATTTTCCCGGCTCAGTTAGAGAATAGAATCTTAAAAGCCATGTTTCTTGCTCATCCTTACGAAGAAGTTGCCTATGATATTTATAAGCTGGACAATAAGGGTGAAGTATTAGGTCTTGGCAGAATTGGCGAAATTGAGGAAATGACATTAGGGGAATTCGCAAATCACGTTAAAAAAACATTAGATGTGAATGGTGTCCGTGTCGTAGGAGATCTCGATTCAAAGGTTAAAAAAGTAGCTGTCCTCGGCGGGGATGGGAATAAATACTTTACCTCTGCCAAATTTAAAGGAGCAGATGTCTACGTAACGGGTGATATGTATTATCATGTGGCACATGACGCCATGATGATGGGATTGAATATAGTTGACCCAGGGCACAATGTCGAAAAGGTGATGAAACAAGGCGTAGCCTTGCAATTGACAAAAATGTGCCAAGAAAAGGGATATGCCGTTTCAATATTTGCTTCTGAAATACATACAGATCCTTTTCAATTTATGTAAGTAAAGCTTATAAAAAGAAGGGCTGCCATTTTTTAGGCTGCCCTCTTTTTTATTTATTTTTTAACCTTTGGTAAAATTTTATTTAATGGCACTTTTTTCTCTTTTACCCATGTACTTTCATCATTCGGATTAAATTGTTCAATAAATGAAATGACTTCTTTTGTGATTGGAGTTGGTGTAGATGCTCCTGATGTCACGGCAACGGTTGATGCATTCTTAATCCACTCAATATTTAGCTCAGTTACATCGGCAATACGGTAGGCCTTCGTACTGGCAATTTCTTCTGAAACCTGTGCCAGCCGGTTTGAGTTATTGCTTTTCGGATCGCCAACGACAATTAGGACATCAGCTTCACCAGCTTGTTCTGCAACAGCCTCTTGACGAACCTGGGTTGCCAAGCATATTTCTTTATGGAATTCAGCATGTGGATATTTCTCTTTTATTTGCTCCATGACATGCTTAACATCCCATTGGCTCATCGTTGTTTGATTTGTAACGACAATTTTTTCGCTCTGAATATTTAATGCATTGACATCATCTATTGTTTCCACAAGATGTACATCGTTAGGGGCTACTCCTACAGCTCCCTCTGGTTCTGGATGTCCTTTTTTGCCAATGTAGATAATTTTAAAGCCTTCTTTTGTTTTTTCCTTTATTAAATCATGGGTTCGCGTAACATCAGGGCATGTTGCATCTATCGTAACGAGTCCTTTTTGCTTTGCTAATTCCCTCACTTGTGGAGAAATTCCATGTGCAGTGAAAATAACTGTTCCCTTATCGACCTTTTCAAGAATCTCCAGACGATTGCTTCCGTCAAGTGTAATGATCCCCTCTTCTTCAAAGGCATCGGTTACATGTTTGTTATGAACAATCATTCCAAGAATATAAATGGGTCTAGGCAAATTTTTATCGAGTGCAGCATTTCTCGCAATTACCATGGCATCTACAACACCGTAGCAGTAGCCCCGCGGTGAAATTTTTATTATTTCCATCTTCTAAAAAACCCCCTTTAAATATGCATCTATATGAAGTGACTGGCATTCTATTTTCGATGTTCAATTAGATAAATGAACAATTACGTATACTATTATATAAGACATTTGCTAATAATAATACTAAAAGGGGGCCAAGAAGGGTGTGTTTCTAATCATGGTAAAAAGTCACAGATTTAATGATATTCATAATAATGACAGCTAAACATATAGTTTTGGTTTTGAAATCCCTCTTTCACTCTTTTTCTCATTCTCACTTTTTTTCTCAATTTCGATAGTGATTTCATCCATTTCAAGATCAATTACTTTTTGCTTAGCTTTACTAGTTTTTTTAGCTTTTATGGGCTCCTTGCTTTCTAGATTCTCTCCCTCAGCTGGTTCATCAGATGAGCCCTTTAGTCCTCTGTAAAGCTTCCATATCGCTGGAATGTTTTTTACCATTGGCCCATATTGCTGTACCATTGGCCCGAATTGCTGAGCTGAGTTTAATACTTTCTGTGTATTTTCTAAGAAGCCTGAAATAGCCCCTGGATTACTAAGAGTTTTTAGGATTCCCCCTGCACCGTTACCTCCAGCTCCGGCTGCTCTGCTTGCTGTTTGCAGCGGTCCAGCCCCTATACCGCGAGCCTGTTGGTTCCCGCGGCCTAACAGCTTGGATAGCAAGCCACCGCCGCCCTGTCTCATTTGCGGTGGTCCACCCGGTCCCCTAAACCCTCCTCCAGCCATGGGGGGGAAGGGTCCCATTGGCGGGCGGGAAGGCATTTGATTCCTATAAGGCTGCGGAGAAAATCCCCCGCGAAAAGGCGCCCCTGGTCCTTGAATCATAACATGACCTCCTAACTAATCTCTTTTAGTATTAAACTATGCGTAATTTACAAAATGGTTTTTGGACTTTTTTTCATAAATAGGTAAATATAAAGTTAAAATGATGTTTGAAGAAGGTATATGTGGTTATTTCATGCAAATTTTATTATAATAACAGGATGATTACATGAATCGACAAATGAGGAGCTATATAAATGATGGATAATAAGTTTGAACGATATGATTTTAAGACATTTATTTTGGAAGCGGTGAAGGATTTAGGCTTTTATGAGCCAACTGAAATCCAAGAAAGATTATTTCCGACTGTGTTAAAAGGTGAAAGTGCAATCGGCCAATCACAAACTGGGACCGGAAAAACGCATGCTTATATTTTACCAATATTACAAAAGGTAAAGTCTGAAAATCAGGAGGTACAAGCAGTCATAACTGCACCTACAAGAGAGCTGGCTACCCAAATCTATCATGAAATTCTAAAGGTAACAAAGCATTGCCAAGAGGGACAAGACATATCAGCCCGCTGTTATGTCGGTGGAACTGATAAGCAGAGATCGATTGAAAAATTACGAACTCAGCCACATATTGTTGTCGGAACTCCTGGAAGAATTAACGATTTGATTAAGGAACAAGCCTTATTTGTCCATACAGCCAATATGCTTGTAGTAGACGAAGCGGATCTTATGCTTGATATGGGTTTTATCGAGGATGTGGATCAAATCGCAGCAAGAATGCCTGAAAAGCTGCAGATGTTGATTTTTTCCGCGACCATTCCAGAAAAATTAAAGCCATTTTTAAAAAAGTATATGGAAAATCCAAAATACATTCAAATCGAACCTGAACAAGTAACAGCAGCCAAAATAGAGCATTGGATTATGCCATCCCGCCATCGCAATAAAGATAAGCTTGTTCATGATGCATTAATGGTATTCAACCCCTATTTAGCTATCGTTTTTACAAATACGAAGAAAATGGCAGATGAAGTGGCTGATTCCTTAATTAAAAAAGGATTAAAAGTGGGACGTATTCACGGGGATCTTAATCCTCGTGAGCGTAAAAAAATGATGAAACAAATTAAAGATTTGGAATTCCAATATATTGTTGCCACTGATTTAGCCGCTAGAGGGATCGATATTCAAGGCATCAGTCATGTTATTAACTATGAATTGCCTTCTGATTTAGATTTTTATATTCACCGTGTTGGGAGAACAGCCCGTGCAGGCAATTCTGGTATTGCACTTACCATTTATGATACATCCGATGAGGATGCACTAAATCGTCTTGATAAAATGGGGATCGATTTCCGACACGTTGATCTTCAAAAAGGGGAATGGGCAGATTTAGGCAAGAGAAATAAGCGCAAAAGCCGCAAGAAGCAGGCAGACGAAATCGATAAACAAGCACAGTCTATTGTTCAAAAGCCTAAAAAGGTAAAGCCAGGATATAAAAAGAAAATGCAATCTGAAATAGAAAGCTTCAAAAAACGCCAAAAAAGATTACAGCGTAAAAAATAGATAACAAAGGGAGAGAGGAAGCCATTATGTTGAAAATAGGTTCACACGTATCGATGAGTGGAAAGGACATGCTCCTAGCTGCTAGCAAGGAAGCGGTATCCTATGGATCAAATACGTTTATGATTTATACAGGAGCCCCTCAAAATACGAGAAGAAAAAAAATCGAGGATTTGAATATTGAAGCAGGCCTTAAGCATATGGAGGCAAATGGTATATCTGATATTATTGTCCATGCACCTTATATTATTAATATTGGAAATACCGAAAATCCGAATACTTTTGAGTTAGGAGTTAATTTTTTAAGAACAGAAATTGATCGTACAGAGGCAATCGGGGCAAAACAAATTGTATTGCACCCAGGCGCTCACGTTGGTGCGGGGACAGAGGCTGGAATTAAAAAAATTGTTGAAGGGCTAAACGAAGTATTAAATGGAGACGAAAAGGTTCAAATCGCTCTTGAAACGATGGCAGGCAAAGGTTCCGAATGTGGAAAATCATTTGAAGAATTAGCAATGATTATAGACGGGGTTCATTACAATGATCATCTTTCAGTCTGTTTTGATACTTGTCATATACATGATGCTGGCTATAATATTGTTGAAGACTTTGATGGGGTTTTAGAACAATTTGATCGTATTATTGGGCTGGACCGTTTAAAGGTATTGCATATTAACGATAGTAAAAATGAGCGCGGGATGCGTAAGGACCGTCATGAGAATATAGGCTTTGGCCATATCGGCTTCAAAGCGCTAAATTATATCATCCATCATCCACAGTTGAAAGACATTCCAAAAATTCTTGAGACTCCTTTCGTGGGAGAGGACAAAAATAATAAAAAAGCCCCTTATAAACATGAAATTGCTATGCTGAAAGCCCAAGAATTTGACGATAATCTTCTTGACATCATTTTGCAGGGATAACTCGTTTATAAAAGAAGAAAAAGCTGTGAAATCATTCGCAGCTTTTTTTAATGGAAAAATAAATCTTAGGTTATTTTGTAAGCTGAATAAACAATTGGTTAACTTGTCTAGCCGTTTCTGGACCAGCAAGTCTTGCGATATCCTTAATTAATTTAGAACGCTCGGCATCATTAAAAATATTAATGCTTTTTCCACGGAGATAAGCTGCGATTTTACTCGCTTGCTGCTTTGTAATTGAGATTTGGAATTGGTCTCCATATTTTAATAATTCATCGGCAGTAATATTGCTTACTTTATGATTGATGATATTTTCAAAGATCTTCATCTCTCATCACTCCTCCGTAGTACTTTATGAAGGAGATAGGCATTATGTGACAGCAATAATCTAATTAAAGGTAAGTGCCTTGTTTCTTTACAAATATTTTTTCTTCCTGTATACTAACTTTTGTTAAATCGGAATGATTCTTAATTTAAAAAGGTGATAGTAAATGAAGGCACATGATAAGCCTATAATAAATATCAATCAATTATCTTATCGTTATGAAAAAGAAAACGTACTGGAAGATATAAATTTATCCATAAAAGAAGGGGCCTTTCTTGGAATTGTTGGTCCAAATGGTTCGGGGAAATCCACTTTATTAAAGCTAATTCTAGGGCTGCTTAAAACGCAAAAAGGTGAAATTCAGCTCTTTGGTCAGGAGATAAGCAAATTTAAGGATTGGCACAAAATTGGCTTTGTTTCTCAAAAGGCAAACTCATTTAACACTGGTTTTCCAGCAACCGTCTATGAGGTGGTAGCTAGTGGATTAACAAAAAAGCTTGGTCTTTTTAAGTTTATGAAAAATGAGCACAGGCAAAAGGTAATAAAAGCTATCGACTCAGTGGGGCTTCTCCCTTTTCAAAAACGTAATATTGGGGAGCTTTCAGGAGGACAGCAGCAGCGTGTATTCATAGCAAGAGCTTTAGTAAGTGATCCGAAACTAATGATTTTAGATGAGCCTACAGTGGGAGTTGATGCACAAAATGTGCAATCCTTTTACGAGATGCTTGATAGCCTAAATAAAGAATTAGGAATTACACTTCTTTTAGTCACACATGATATTGGCGCCATATCTGACAAGGTTACTCATGTTGCTTGTTTAAATAAGCATTTACATTTTCATGGGGAAACTAATGAGTTTGAGCAGTTGAAAATGGAGGAGATGTCTGATTTTTATGGTCATGACATTCATATCCTGACACATAATCATGATCACCATCATCACCAGCATGGAGGAGCAGGGCAATGCTAGCGGGGATACTACAATATGAATTTTTGCAAAATGCCTTTTTAACGGGAATTATTATTGGAATTATTGCACCATTATTAGGTGTATTTATTGTTGTCCGAAGGCTGTCACTTATTGCCGATGCATTAAGCCATGTTACCCTTGCCGGAATAGCAGCAAGTCTCTATTTCGAAAAGAAAGTGACGGGATTAAACGGATTGAATCCCATCTATATGGGAATGGCTTTTTCTGTGACAGGGTCTTTATTTATTGAAAAGCTAAGATCTGTTTATAAGCATTATCAAGAGCTGGCTATTCCTATTATATTATCCGGTGGGATTGGGATAGGCGTTATTTTTATTTCTCTTGCAGATGGCTTTAATACAGATTTATTTAGTTATTTATTTGGAAGTGTCAGTGCAGTAAGCCGTGTTGATTTATGGACGATATTAATTATCAGTATTCTCGTCATATCAGTGATCTTCCTTCTGTATAAAGAATTATTCCTGCTTTCCTTTGATGAAGAACATGCAAAGGCTTCAGGGATAGCTGCAAAATGGGTGCATTTTATATTTATCATCATGGTTGCACTCGTGATTGCTGCATCGATGCGAATTGTGGGGATTCTGTTAGTTTCTTCTTTAATGACCTTACCGGTCGCAGCCAGTATTCGCATTGCAAAAGGCTTTAAACAAACGATCTTTTTTTCAGTAATATTTGGCGAAACTTCCGTACTAGGCGGGCTGACACTCTCCTATTACTTAGATCTAGCCCCAGGCGGAACAATCGTTATAATCGCGGTCTTTATTTTGATCATGACGATCTTGTTCAAAAAATTCACAACTAACATATAGCAAATCTGACATAGAGTTCATTTTAATGAGGTGAATGAAGTGGATATCAATGAAGCATTACAGCTATTAAAGGAAAAGGGCTATAAACATACAGGAAAAAGAGAAGAAATGCTGCAGTTTTTTGCAAAAAGTAATAAATATTTAACTGCACGTGATGTTTTGACATGGATGAAGGATGATTATCCTGGCTTAAGCTTTGATACCATTTATAGAAATTTATCTTTATTTGTCGAGCTTGGCATTTTTGAAATGACGGAACTTTCTGGGGAGAAGCATTTTCGCTATACTTGCGCGCATGAACATCATCACCATCATTTTATATGTATGGATTGCGGGAAAACTAAAGAAATTGACACGTGTCCGATGCAAGAGCTGCAGGACAATTTAAAGGGCTATGATATTTCCGGACATAAATTTGAAATATATGGCCGCTGCCCAGAATGTGTCAGCTGAGGGCTAAATAAAAACGGCTTAACACCGTTTTTATTTAGCCTTCTTTTAACCATTTATCTACCCATTCGTTTGCTTCCATCCAGTTTTTTACGCGAATTACTCCAGAAGGTATTGGATCCTGGTTATACGGAGTATCAAATAAAATAACAGGAATTTGGCATTCTTCGTGTATCATCACAGCATTATCATGCTTATCTTCAAAAAAGATATCGACTTTGAAATCTTTAGCTGCCTTTACTTTGTAATGGGTTCCAATTAACTCAATGTGATGAAAGGATAACGCATGCTTTAAAAACCATTCCTCAGTAAGCTTCAGTAAGTGCGAACCCCGAGCACTAATGAAAAATAATTCATGCTCCTTTTCCCATTTATTCAAAATCTCTTTAGCCCCCACAGCAAGCGGTGATTCAGCATATATAGCCGGCTCACTTTCAGCAAACCAATGTGCAAATTCTTCCTCTGTAATTTCTACTAAATGGGTAAGATCGTATTGTTTAACATCATTTAAAGTAATGTTTAAATTAAAGGCTTTATTTAAAAATGGGATCATTGAAGAAGGACATGAAACTGTCCCATCAATATCAATACCAAAACGCTTTTTCATTCTTAATACTCCCCTTAAAAACAAGTTCTTCTATATCTTATCAGAAGTGTGTATTAGACTAAAGAAATTTAGTAAAAACATGGGACATAGTAAAACATTAACATCTTTAAAATGGGGATTTTCGTAAACAATATTAATGCTCCAAAAAAAAATACTTTTACGGGAATCGTAAGAACTTTGAGCCCATTTCAAAAGCTTTGCTCCGAAATGCCTCAAATAAATCTTTGTTTCCTTAGAAAGTCAGGCTGCAACATGGGGAAACGAATGTTTCCATATTTGAAAGCGAGGGATTTGGATGGCAGATCAAGAACGTGATTACGAGGATTATGATCTTCGTCATAGCGAGAACATTGGCGAAAAGAACCAATATGGAGCTGCGGATTATAATGAAGAAACCTCTGCTGAGATTGCTGCACCTATTTCATTTGACAGGGGTAGAACAAATACAATAAATGAGAGAGATAATGAAGCGGAAACAGCGGGAAGAGGAATGGGGATTGCTGCATTAGTTCTTTCCATTATCTCTTTGTTCGTATTCCCAGTCTTATTTGGAGCAACGGGTATTGTACTTGGGTTCATCGCGCGGCGCCGGGGAGCTTTAAGCTTAGGGAGCTGGGCAATTGGCATTGGGGTAGTATCCATTATTGTAGGGATGTTTATCCTTCCATTTTTTTAACATAATCAAATTTAAATGAAAGAAGAGGGTGACTTAGTCACCCTCTTCTTAGTCTTGCTTTACTGTTTCAGCATTCTTTTTTTCTTCTTCTTGTTTAGCAAAGTATTCAGCTGCAATTTTATCGATTTCAATTTTTAATTCTTCGACCATCGTTTCTTCAGGGACTTTCCGAACAATTTCCCCTTTACGGAATAGAAGTCCTTCTCCTCTAGCGCCGGCAATACCGATATCTGCCTCACGTGCTTCACCTGGCCCGTTTACCGCACAGCCAAGGACTGCTACTTTTATTGGTGCTTTGATTTTCTGGATATATTCCTCAACCTCGTTCGCAATGCTGATTAAATCAATTTCAATTCTGCCGCATGTAGGGCAGGAAATTAATGTTGCAGCATTAGAAGATAATCCAAATACCTTTAATAATTCACGAGCTACCTTGACTTCTTCAACAGGGTCTGCACTTAAAGAAATACGGAGTGTGTTTCCAATTCCTTTATTGAGAATAACACCGAGACCAGCTGCACTTTTCACAGTACCCGCAAAAAGAGTACCGGATTCTGTAATTCCAAGATGCAGTGGATAATCAAATGCCTTTGCGGCTTTTTCATATGCTTCTATAGCTAAATTAACATCAGATGCCTTCATTGAAACGATAATATCATGGAAATCCAGATCCTCAAGAATTTTAATATGGTGAAGTGCGCTTTCAACCATTCCATCTGCAGTTGGATAACCATATTTTTCAAGAATTTTTTTCTCTAATGAGCCAGCATTTACTCCGATTCGGATTGGGATCCCTTTTTCTTTTGCGGCTTTTACAACCGCCTCTACTTTCTCACGCTTTCCGATATTTCCAGGATTGATTCTTATTTTATCAGCTCCGCCTTCAATGGCCTTCAGAGCAAGCTTATAGTCAAAATGAATATCAACAACGAGCGGAATGTTTATTTGCTTTTTAATATCTGCAATGGCGTTTGCAGCCCTTTCATCCGGACAAGCTACACGTACGATCTGACAGCCAGCTTCCTCTAAACGTTTAATTTCAGCTACAGTAGCCTCGACATCATGCGTTTTAGTTGTTGTCATGCTTTGGATAAACAGCTCGTTACTGCCGCCAATCGTTAATGGTCCAACCTTAACTGGACGTGTTTTTGTACGATGTATGATTTCACTCAATGGAGATTCGCTCCTTCTATTAACAGTTCTCAATAATACTTTTTTTCTAATCCATTGCTATTGTATCAGTGTTTCATTGATATTGACAAGAATGATGGTTTATCCAGCAGTGGTAAATTTTTAACTTCATTCAGCAGAAGTCAGCTACTTGTTATGTAGGAAATGACTGCCAAAAGGTATCCAATTTAAGCTGGAGTCAAATTCCCGACTGAATGAAGTTAAAGCCTCCGGCGGATGCCTCAGATTTTTTAGTGGAAATTTATCGAGCGGAGATCGATAAAAATCTGGGCGCAATTTCACCGAGGTGAAATTGATGTTTAGTTACGATAATCAGGAAACTTATAAATGTAACCGGATTTAATTTTTTCCGGACTTAAGCCATTATTTAAAATTTTAAAATCAGAAATGACTTTGGAAATAGAAACAGAAAGCGGAGCATTTATGTTTTTTTCTACAAGCGATAAAACTGTATCACCTGATGAAACTTTTTTTTCAAAATAGGGCAATAAAGTTTCATTCTCCGCCATAGCTTCAATAACTGGTTCATCGACAGTAGGAATAGGAAGGGTTCCCTTAGTTAGGTCAAAATATATAACATAAATAACAAGGACTGATAGTAGAAAAAGGGCAAGACGTTTCATATAGGAAAACCTCCGGAATAAATAAGCTGTTTACCAAATATGTATGCTTGTACAAAAAAAATAGAACTTTAGTTGGAAAAATTAATGGAAATATTACTAACTCTTTACAATTTCTTAATACTTCTCTGCCATAATGAAATTGATTTTGGAAGGGGGAAATTATTTGTTAGTGGGGAAGATTCAAGCTGCAACACGAACATTATTAGCAAAAATTACTCTGCAAACAAGACTGCTTGTTCTCATCTTAGGTTTGCTCCTATTGACCGTTTCATCTATAGCATATATCTCTTACGGAAAATCAAAGGATACGGCAGTAAATTTAATTGAACAGAGATTGATTAAAGAAGTAAAATCGATTTATGATTTATCTCAAAATCTCATGCTTATCTATGTAGGCAATGAAGACAAGTTTAATAAAAAAATGAATCAGGTGATAAAAAGCCAGGATGCTGGGCTTGCACAAGATGGGCTAAGCGGGAGCTTTTTCTTAGTTAATGAAAAAGGAGCCACTCCATTCCAAATTAGTAAAAATACGAAGATCAAATTTTCCCAATCAACCATTGATAAAATAATGAAAAAACAAAATGGACTCATTCATCAAAATATTGACGGAGACGATTACACTATTTCATTTCAGTCCGTTCAGGAGCTAAAAGGAATTTATGTCATTGCTATCCCGCAAAGTCAATATTTAAAAGAAGTGAATGAAATGGCCAAATACATAATAATTGCAGTCATCATAAGTCTTTCTATTACCTCAGTTATTGTTATTTTATTAGTAAGAAATTTAACAAGTCCATTATCAAGGCTGAGAGAGGTTATGAAGGAAGCACGGAATGGAAATTTAGATGTTCGAGTGAAGGCAAACACAACAACACCGGAAATTACCTCTCTTATCAAAAGCTTCGATGCGATGATTAAACAAATGAGCTCGCTTTTATATAAAATAACGGCCACTACTAGGGATTTATCAGAAACAGGCGGAGATCTGCAACAAATATCTGGTGAGGTAATGGTGGAAAACGAGCAGTTGATGAGGGCGATTCAAATTGTGAAATTGGGTGCTGAACAAACGGCCAGCAGTTCAGATAATAGTATCCAAATGTTTCAAAGTATGAGAGATGCTATTAATAATATTTTTGAACAAATGAAGGAAATCATGAATAAAACACAATCCATGAATGAATCAGCTCATGATGGAGAATTGAGTGTCGAGAATCTTATTCAAGCGTTTAATCACTTGAGCGATGAATTCAAAACCGTTTCCGCTACCGTTCAGGAGGTGAAGGAACATTCAGCATCAATAGCTGAAATTGTTACGTTTATCCAGCAGATGGCGGGACAAACTAAGCTTTTGGCATTAAATGCCGCCATAGAAGCAGCGCGGGCAGGAGAAGCGGGTAGCGGCTTTGCGGTAGTTGCTAATGAAGTAAGGAATTTAGCAGAGCAATCTTCGCAAGCCACAGAGGAAATAAAGCATACCATTGAAAAAATGGAGCTAATCTCTCTGAAGGCTTCGAATGAATTCGAAGAAATGCTTGTTCATTTTCAATCACATCTTGAAACGGCATCGGTCAGCAGAAAATCCTTTGATTTGTTAATGCTCGAAATTGCCGCAGTAAGTGAAATGATTCGTCATGCACAGGGTGAATTAGTTGGACTGAATGATACTCTTCCTAAGATGGAATCTGTAACTGAAAACTTTGTCTCAGTCTCACAGGAAACCTTTGCAAGCGCAGAGCAGGTTGTTGAAGCATCTCAAAAACAAATGATCAAAATGAAGAAGAACCATGAATCAGGCGAAAAACTGAAGGAACTCTCTCAATCACTAGCCGAGCTAAATGCAGAATTTCGATATTCACAAGGTGTTCGCTAATAAAAAAGGAAAAAAAATAAAACGCGCTTATTGCACGTTTTATTTTTTTGCTTTTGGCAGGGGGATTTCTTTAATAGTTAGGAACAGAATGATATACGCAACAAGCCAATTAAGCAGAGCTCCATTTGGTACCTCCGTCTGAAGACTATCCATAATTGTAAAAAAGATAGTTGGCAGTGTGACACTATAGGCGGCTAGTCGCCAAGTATGACGATATTGAATATTTCTATTAAGCATTTTTTTCAAGAGCAAACCAAGTAAGGCAAGGAAAGAAACCTCGATAAATTTCGCCCCGCTTGCAAAAATAAGAATAATCACTCCTAATAACGGAATAATGATCGCAAGTGAGGAGTTAACAGTAGCCAGAATCTCAAGCAAATCATTATTTGTAATCGAAATATCACTAAACATGGAGTACGGCAATGATTGAACCTGCCCTCCAGCGATAAAATACGCATCATTTTTTAGAATGGCAATCGTATTTTTGCTATTGTTTAATTCATCCGTGTCTACCGTGCCGGTCGAATCGAAAATAATCGTAATGTTCTCTTTGTTGAGAATAACAGGGGCTTTTGTATCAGAATGAAGCTCTCCATTTTCAATATGAAATGGAGGCAGTTCAGAACCAAGGCTTTTTTCTACTTCACTGACTCCATTTACCAGTCCGGAACTTAAAAAGTAAACGGATGGAAGGATAGAAATTAGGGCAAGAAAAAAAACATACAGGATCGTTTTTCCAATCCCCTGAAATCGAAACATGGAAATGTCCCTTGGAGAATAAAGACTTTTAAATAATTGTTTGAAAATATTCATTTAGACCACCCTTAGAAAAGTTCATCATATAATTTTAACTTGCTAAAATCATCTGTACAAGCTTTAAATATATAATTAATTTTCCGAAAACCGTAATACAATTGTAATATTAAGCTGATTTGTTAAGGTATTGTAAATTTAGTTTGAGTTTCCTTTACATCTAAAAATATTCAATTAATAATTGTATGGAGTTTGTTGAGAATTGTCGAATTTTACGATCTGGGGTTGGGGAAAGTGGAACTGAATATTCCGCAGACACTTTTTGAATTATTAGGCGGGTTAGTGATATTTTTATTTGTAATAATATTTATGAGGGGCGGGCTGAAGAAATCTTCAGCAGATTCAGTCATTGAATATAAAGCCAACCATCTTGATCCGGTTTTTATTGAGCAGTCACCATCGATTGCACTTGGACAAGCAAAAGAAGAAGTTTTGCGAATGGGCCATTTTTCTATAAAAGGTTTAGAAGAAACCCATGAATACATAAAAACAAAGAATCAAAAGCATTCCGCTAAAGCGATGCGGATTGAGGAAGCAATTAATAAACTAGATCGAAAAATAACTGATTATTTAGTAGAACTGGCAACAAGCTCACTGTCTGATCATGAATCTAAAGAGCACAGAATGCTAATGGATACAGTAAGAGATATTAAGGGTATCGGTGATCATTACGAAAATATTATCGAGTTAATTGATTACCAGCAAGCAAATAAAATCTTATTGTCAGATTCAGCGATGTCTGACTTAAATGAAATGTTTATGTTAACCATTTCAACAGTTTCCGAGTCAATAGATGCTTTAGATCATAATGATAAGGAAGCAGCCATTCATGTTGTACAAAAAGAAGAAGAGATTGATAATATAGTAAGAAAGCTTCACAGACAGCATATTCTTCGCGTAAATGAGGGATTATGCTCTGCTCAAGCTGGAATCGTGTATGTTGAAATTATAAGTAATCTTGAGAGAATTGGCGACCATGCTGTAAATATCGCTGAAGCTATTTTAGGGGAAGATGATTAGTCTATAATATAGGGTAGGGAGAACACTCCTTACCTTTTATTATTCGGAGGTGCTTTGCCTTATATGGAGTATCTGAATTGGACCTTAATTATTTTATTATTCGTCATCGCCTTTATTGGCCTCGTTTACCCGATTATTCCAAGCGTTCTTTTTATCTTAGGAGGGTTTTTCTTATATGGTTTTTTATTTTCTTTTGAACCGTTTAACTGGCTTTTTTGGGTGATTCAAGGTCTTTTTGTCATTTTATTATTTGGAGCAGATTATTTAGCCAATATGATTGGGGTAAAAAAATATGGGGGCTCGAAAGCTGGGATTTGGGGCAGTACAATCGGAATTATCGTTGGCCCATTTGTTATTCCAGTGTTCGGTATCATAATCGGCCCTTTTTTAGGGGCTATCCTTGCTGAGCTAGCCGTTAACAAGAAAGAATGGAAGGAAGCTGTTAAGATAGGCTTTGGCTCTGTTATAGGCTTTATAAGCAGTGTTGTGACAAAGGGGATTATACAAGCGGTAATGGTTATTTATTTCATAATGGTCATATAACCTATTCTTTTAGGAATATTATAAATTTTATTGGGAAATGTATATGAGTGGAGAAGCATTTTAATTGAAACGATTATCTAACTTTGGTAATCTTAAAGTGTAACCATAAAGAATGATTCTAATTTCAGAATTGCAAGAAATCTAGAATTGTTTGAGTGGAAAATTATATGTACATAGGAGGAATTAATAATGGCATTTGAATTACCACAATTACCTTATGCTTATGATGCTTTAGAACCGAATATCGACAAAGAAACGATGAATATTCACCACACTAAGCACCATAACACATATGTAACAAACCTAAATAACGCTTTAGAAGGAAATGAAGAGCTTCTTTCTAAATCAGTTGAAGAAGTGATTGCAAACTTAGATGCTGTTCCAGAGGCTGCACGTACTGCAGTACGTAATAACGGCGGCGGACATGCAAACCACTCTTTATTCTGGCAAGTAATTTCTCCAAATGGCGGCGGTGAGCCAACAGGAGAATTAGCTGACGCTATTAACGGTAAATTTGGAAGCTTCGAAAGCTTTAAAGAAGAATTTGCTAAAGCTGCTACTACACGTTTTGGTTCTGGCTGGGCATGGCTTTCAGTAAATAATGGCGAGCTTGAAGTAACAAGCACACCAAATCAAGATTCTCCATTAATGGAAGGCAAAACTCCTATTCTTGGTTTAGATGTTTGGGAGCATGCTTACTATTTAAATTATCAAAACCGTCGTCCGGATTACATCGGTGCATTCTGGAATGTTGTAAACTGGGATGAGGTTTCAAAACGCTTTACTGCAGCAAAATAATACACATTTAATTACACGGCAGGGATATCCTTGCCGTGTTTTTTATTAAGTTGGTATAAGAGGAACTGCTTAGTTAGAAACTACCCTTTAGACACAAAGGGGAGTTTTTTTATGAGTAAGGTTAAAAAGTTGATCGGTGAAGTTGATTTAACGAAGGATTTGGGGTTGCTGCTTATTATCGGGGGCCTATATTCTTTAAGTGTGGCTCTGTCTAATACGTTTGTGAATATTTATCTTTGGAAGCAGTCAGGTGATTTTAAGGATTTAGGTTTGTATAATCTTACCGTTGTTGTCATTCAGCCGTTAACGTTTATTTTGGCAGGCAGGTGGGCAAAGAAAGTTGATCGCGTAATTGTTCTCCGGATTGGCGTTATTTTTTTAGCTGCCTTTTATTTAACGGTTTTAATAATAGGAACACAAGCATCAAAGTTTTTGCTGCTTCTCGGTGCATTGCTTGGTATTGGATATGGTTTTTATTGGCTTGCATTTAATGTTTTAACTTTTGAAATTACCGAACCGGAAAATCGTGATTTTTTTAACGGCTTTCTTGGGATTTTGTCTTCTGTTGGAGGAATGATTGGTCCAATAGCTGCAGGCTTAATTATTTCTAAGTTAGAAAAATTTACGGGATATACAATCATCTTCGGTACATCTTTAGCTCTTTTTTCATTGGCCGTGTTTTTAAGCTTTTTTATAAAAAGAAGGCCGGCAAAAGGAAAGTATTATTTTAGAAGAATATTAGCAGAACGAAAAAATAATAAGAATTGGCAGCTAATCACGAACGCTCACTTCTTTCAAGGGCTGCGTGAAGGTACATTTGCATTTGTCATATCGGTTTTTGTCTTTATATCAACAGGCAGTGAACTTGCCTTAGGGGCATATGGACTTGTCAACTCAGGAGTTTCATTTATTGCGTACTATTTTGTTTCAAGGCTCCTAAAAAAACAGTACCGTAAAAGGGCTATCTTAGTAGGCGGTATAATATTGTATTTGGCGATATTCCTGATTATCTTTGATATCAGCTACTCCAAACTTCTCATCTATGCAGCCACCATTGCAATAGCCTATCCTCTTCTGCTCGTTCCATATATTTCAATGACGTATGATGTGATTGGAAAAGGATGGAAGGCTGCTGAAATGAGAATCGAATATATTGTTGTAAGGGAAATTTTCGTGAATTTGGGCAGGATATTCTCAATCCTGTGCTTTCTGGGAGCAGTCACCTTTTTCAATGAGGAAAAAAGCATTCCAATCCTTCTGCTATTTCTTGGTGCTGGTCACTCTATTATATTTTTCTTCATCAGAAAAATACAGCTTCAATCTGCATAAGGGAAGAGCATGCTCTTCCCTTTTTCCTATTAACAAATATTGCATCAGCTTTCCGTATGTTCTTCCTAGAAAAATTTACTGATTTCTTATAGAATGGGATTAGTGAAATAGAAAGTTTGTTACAAAAGGAAGTGTCTATATAAATTGAATAAAAAGAAAAGGAAGAAAAAATCTCATGTTCCCGTCAGGCTGAACATTTTATTTTTTATTGTGTTTTTATTATTTTCTGTTCTAGTCCTTCGACTAGGCTTTGTGCAAATTGTGTATGGTGATGATTATAGGCGGGAAATTGAGCGGACAGAGGACGTTACGGTTAATAACCCAGTACCCAGGGGGAAGATGTTTGATCGGACAGGCAAGGTTATTGTAGATAATACACCGCAAAATGCCATTACGTATACAAATCGCGGGGCAAAGCAAGCGGAGATGCTAGATGTGGCAGAGAGACTTGCTAAACTTATCGAAAAAAATACGGATAAAGTGCAGGTTAGAGATAAAAAGGACTATTGGATTCTCAAAAATAAAGACCGAGCTGATAAAAAAGTACCGGAAAAGGAAATTGATAAATTAAAAGAAAAATTTGAAGGCAAGGAACTTGATAAGGAGATTTATCGTCTGACGGTAGATCGTGTTACGGATGAAGAGTTAAACGAACTCACTGATAAGGATTTAGAGATTCTTGCGATCTATAGGGATTTTACAAGCGGGTATGCATTAACACCACAAATTGTTAAGAATAAAGATGTAACACCAGAGGAGTTTGCTGTTGTCAGTGAAAATCTTCAGCTTCTCCCAGGCGTAGATACGACGACGGATTGGGAAAGAGCTTATGCCTTTGGTTCAACCTTGAGGTCGGTCCTTGGAAAAATAACGGATTCTGATGAAGGTTTGCCAGCTGAGCAGCTTGACTATTATTTAGCAAGAGATTATAGCCGTAATGATCGTGTAGGAAAGAGTTATATTGAAATGCAATATGAAGATGTGCTGCACGGTCAAAAGGCTAAGGTGAAAAATGTCACTGATAAGGCAGGGAATGTTCTTGAGACAATCCCAATTACAGAGGGTAAAAGAGGAATGGATCTCGTCCTTAGCATTGATATGGATCTTCAAGTTGCGATCGAAAAGATCATCGAAGAAGAATTGCAGGCTGCGAAAGCAAAGCCCGGAACTGCTTTGCTTGACAGAGCTTATGTTGTCTTGATGGATCCACATACGGGTGAAATAATGACAATGGCCGGAAAGAGAATTGTTAAGGATGAGATAACGGGCAAGAGCGAGATGCAGGATGATGCACTAGGAAATATAGCATCAAGTTATAACGTTGGTTCAACTATTAAGGGGGCAACGATCCTTACAGGATATCAAACAGGTGTTATTAGGCCTAATACATCTTTTTATGATGCTCCCATACTAATTAGTAGAACGCCTCCAAAGAAATCATGGAAAAACCTTGGAACGATGAATGATATAAATGCACTCAAATATTCTTCCAACGTTTATATGTTTTATACCGCAATCAGAATCGGTAAAGGGAACTACATTCCTAATGGACCACTTCCGTTAGAATTAGATAAAGGCTTTGCAACGTTTCGGGATTCTTTTGCGCAATTTGGTTTAGGAGTACGTACAGGGATTGATCTCCCAAACGAGACGCTAGGTTTTAAAGGTATTTACGGAAAAACATCTGGACTTTTACTCGATTTTTCGATCGGTCAGTTTGATACGTACTCTAATATGCAATTAGCACAATATGTCTCTACCATTGCAAATGGAGGAAATCGCATGGAACCCCATATTGTCAGGGAGATTCGTGAGCCTCTACTGGAAAACAATGAGTTAGGGCCAATTGTCCAAGAAATTCAGCCTAAAGTACTTAATTATGTAGATGCTGAACCAGAATGGTTTGACCGTGTCCAACTAGGATTCAAGAAGGTTTATCAAGAGCAAGGCGGAACTGCATACGGCTATTTCGGCCAGAAAAGCTATAATCCAGCAGGGAAGACTGGTACAGCAGAAGCCTTCTATGACGGACCTGAACGTAAAAAGTTTGGTAAAGAACCACCTGAAGTAATAAACTTAAGTCTTGTTGGATATGCACCTGAAGATAATCCTGAAGTTGCAATGGCTGTTATCGTTCCATGGGCATACCAAGGAGGCCGAGGTCACTCTGCAAATTTAATCATCGGTCAAAGAGTCATGGACACCTATTTCGAATTAAAGAAACAGAGGCAAATGGGGAATATTGTCGAGAATGACGCTCAAGATATAGAAAATAGTGAAGAAACAGAAGTCGAAGAAACTGAATAAGGGATTAGATAGAGCCTGTCACCATAGTCGTGGCAGACTTTTTTTCTGTCCTCATTTCTCGACAAATTTACACATCATTTATATCGATTTACATAACCTTTACAATCCGTTAAAACCGTATTTACAGTCATACATTATTCTAATACATGTAGGACATAATGATACAAAACACTTAGGGGGAATAAAGAAATGAAAAGCTTTAAGTACTTATCACTATCAGTAATGATTGGGGCAGTGCTGGCATTCACAGCAGCTTGTGGTACAGCAGATGAGGGAACAACTAACGGTTCTCAAGCTGGAACTGAAGGAAATAAGACAGAACAAGCTGGTGAAGAAAATAAGCAACTTCAAGGTGAAATTAATATTGACGGATCATCTACAGTATTTCCAATCATGGAAGCTGTCGTTGAAGAGTTTGGAATGGAACAACCTGGAGTAAAAGTTTCTGTTGCTTCCTCTGGTACAGGTGGCGGATTTAAAGCATTTATTGCTGGAACTACAGATTTCAGTAATGCATCTCGCCCAATTAAAGATGAAGAAAAAGCTCAGCTTGAAGAAAAAGGAATCGCTTATACAGAATTAAAATTAGCAAATGATGGTCTATCAGTTGTTGTGAACAAAGACAACACTTGGGTTGATCATTTAACAGTAGATGAATTAAAGAAAATGTGGTTAGAAGATGGAACAGTAAAAAAATGGTCTGATATCCGTGAAGGATGGCCTGAAGAAGAAATTAAATTTTATTCACCAGGTACTGATTCTGGTACATTCGATTACTTTGATGAAGTGATTCTAGAAGAGGCACCAATTGTGGAAAAAGCAACACTTTCTGAAGATGACAATGTTCTTGTACAAGGGGTTAAAGGCGATAAGAATGCAATTGGCTATTTCGGATATGCTTATTATGCTGAAAACAAAGATGCATTGAAAGTAGTCCCTATTGATGGCGGGAACGGTCCTGTAGAACCAACAAACGAAACAGTTGAAAGTGGAGAATATGCCCCATTATCACGTCCGCTTTTCACTTATGTTAAGAACGAATCAGTGAAAAAAGAAGAAGTTTATGAATTTGTAAAATTTACACTTGAAAATGCTGCAGTGCTATCTGAAGATGTAGGTTATGTAAAATTAAAGGATGAAGAATATACAAAGGCTTTAGAAACTGTAGAAGGTCTTAAGTAATCAATAAAACTTTATGATGGGAAGCGCGATTATTGTGCTTCTCATCTTGTTGTGGATGGAAGGGGTTTTCACTTTGGCAATACAAAATTCATCATTTTCTGTACAGGAAATGATTCAAGCAAAAAAACAAAAGAAAAGTGCCAGCTCTTCAGTTGAAAAGGTAGTGCCGTTTGTTTTGTTATTAACAGCTGTAGTTTCTGTATTAACAACTCTTGGAATCGTGTTTACATTGATATTTGAAACATTCACTTTCTTTAGTAAAGTTTCCATTATAGAATACATTACTGCGAAAAAATGGTATCCATTCTCGCCAACGCAGGGGTCATTTGGCGTACTGCCACTCGTTATAGGCACGTTAAAGGTAACCATTATTGCTGCAATTGTAGCTGTCCCTATTGGATTAGCAACAGCGATTTTTTTGAGTGAGTATGCATCAGACAAAACTCGCAGAATCATTAAACCGATATTAGAAGTATTAGCAGGAATTCCAACGATTGTTTATGGTTTTTTTGCCTTAACGTTCGTTACACCAATCTTAAGAGAGATGATTCCTTCCCTTGAAATATTTAATGCATTAAGCCCAGGTATTGTAATCGGGATCATGATCACTCCGATGATTGCATCTCTATCTGAAGATGCGATGTCTTCTGTACCTAATTCAATGCGTGAGGGAGCACTCGCATTAGGTTCAACAAAACTGGAAGTATCCTTAAAAGTTGTGCTGCCAGCAGCTATTTCAGGGATTATTGCTTCGATTGTCCTCGCAGTTTCGCGGGCCATTGGAGAAACAATGATCGTAGCCGTTGCAGGCGGATCCACTCCAAATATGAATTGGGATGTAACAAGTTCGATCCAAACGATGACTGCCTATATCGTTCAAGTTAGCCAAGGTGATGCAGGATATGGAACGACAATTTATTATAGTATTTATGCTGTAGGATTTACACTATTCCTGTTTACATTATTGATGAACTTATTTGCCCAATTTATCTCTCGTCGTTTTAGGGAGGAATACTAATGAAAATCATTGAACATTCAACAGTTATTAAACATATGAAAGCAAGATTATTAACAAATATTCTCTTTAAAACTTTATTTTTGATGGCAACGATGTTTGGCTTACTTGTTTTAGGAATATTATTATATCGGATACTCACTCAAGGAATCGCTTATCTTGATTTTCAGTTTTTGCAAAGTCTTCCATCACGAAAGCCTGAACTGGCGGGTGTTAAAACAGCATTGATTGGTACAGTGTGGCTTATGGGTGTTGTAGCGCCTGTATCATTATTGTTAGGTGTTGGAACAGCTATTTATTTAGAAGAATATGCGAAGAAAAATCGCTTTACACGTTTTATTCAAATCAACATCTCAAACCTTGCTGGCGTCCCATCGATTGTTTTTGGCTTATTGGGGCTTACTGTATTTGTTCGTGCACTTGCACTCGGAACGAGTGTTCTAGCTGCTGGATTAACGATGAGCTTGTTAGTTCTTCCTATCATAATTGTAGCATCCCAGGAAGCGATAAGATCTGTTCCAAAAGAATTAAGAGAAGCTTCTTTTGGGATGGGTGCGACAAAGTGGCAAACGATTGTTCATGTAGTCTTGCCAGCAGCTGTTCCCGGAATATTAACAGGCGGGATTCTTGCATTGTCTAGAGCAATAGGGGAAACGGCTCCACTTGTTGTACTTGGATTGCCATTGTTCCTTGCATTCCTGCCAAAGTCTGTTTTCGATATGTTCACTGTTTTGCCAATGCAAATTTATAACTGGACGGGGAGACCACAGGCTGAATTTCAATCGTTAGCTGCTGCAGGAATTATTGTCCTGCTCGTGATGTTAATAATCATGAATTCAATTGCTGTATTAATTCGGAATAAATTCTCAAAACGATATTAATGGAAGTGGATGAAGGGGGAACTCAATATGAATGCAACATTAGAAAAGCAAAAAATGCGTCTTGTTCAAGGCCAAGATACTGTTACGGATATAACATCAAAAAATATAGTCTATAAAACCGATCAGCTTAATTTATGGTACGGAGAAAACCATGCGTTGAAAAATATTAATTTAGATATATATGAAAATGAAGTGACAGCCATTATTGGTCCATCTGGATGTGGAAAATCTACGTATATTAAAACGTTGAACCGAATGATTGAACTAGTGCCAATTGTAAAAACATCAGGTATAATTTCGTACAGGGGCAGAAATATTTTTGATAAGTCTTATGGGGTAGAAGAATTACGTACGAAGGTTGGAATGGTGTTTCAAAAACCGAACCCTTTTCCTAAATCCATTTATGAGAACGTAGCCTATGGACCGAAAATTCATGGCATTCGTGACAAAAAAATCCTCGATCAAATTGTAGAGAAAAGTTTAAAAGGTGCTGCCATATGGGATGAAGTAAAAGACCGATTACATCAAAATGCTTACGGGCTTTCAGGGGGTCAGCAACAGCGTCTTTGCATTGCTCGCTGTTTAGCCATTGAGCCTGATGTTATATTAATGGATGAACCAACGTCAGCACTTGATCCGATCTCTACATTGAAGGTAGAAGAATTAGTACAGGAATTAAAGAAGGAATTCAGTATCATAATCGTTACTCATAATATGCAGCAGGCAGCACGTATTTCTGATAAAACGGCTTTCTTCCTAAACGGTGAAGTAATTGAGTTCGCGGAAACAAATAAAATATTCTCAACACCTTCAGATAAACGAACAGAGGATTATATTACAGGAAGATTCGGCTAATTGAATGTAAGGGGAGATAACCAGTTATGTCAGTTCGTGAAAAATTTGATGTTGATCTAAAAGAATTACAAGGAAAATTATTAGAAATTGGCAACTTTGCCGAAGACGCGCTGACCAAATCCATTATCGCTCTAGAAAGCCAAGATCTTGAGATGGCTCTTGAAATCATTGATAATGATGCTAATGCGAATCTTATGTATGAAGATATAAATGATTTTGCGATATTATTAATTGCGAGACAGCAGCCAGTAGCCATTGATCTCCGCCGCATTATTGTCGCTATAAAAATTGCAACAAATATTGAAAGAATTGCTGATTTCGCAGTAAATATTGCAAAGTCTACGATTAGAATTGGCTCGGAGCCGTTAGTAAAGCCTATTGTTCATATTAAAGAAATGCACAAAATTACTTTAGAGATGTTGAAATTATCTTTAGAGGCTTTCAATGATGAAGACATTGTAAAAGCAAAACAGTTAGCAGAGATGGATGATAAGGTTGATGATTTATATGGGCAGACAATCAGGGATTTAATGCAAATTAATATGCAAAAGCCGGAATTTTTGCCGCAAATTTTGCAGCTTTCCTTTATTTGCAGATTTCTCGAAAGATCCGCAGACCATATCACTAATATTGCTGAAAGTATTTTATACCTTGTTAAAGGAAGGCAGTATGACTTAAATTAATAGAATGACAAAAAAGCTAAAGAAGCTGGTTCTCAGCCTCTTTAGCTTTTTGTTATTATTTTTGCTATTTGTTTATAGCTCATACCAGCTTTTACTTCAAACGATCCAAGCTGTATTCTCTTACTATAGCCATTCTCCTCAAGGTATGTTTCAAACTGAGCCGCATCATCAATAATCTTTTCTTTTTCGAGCATTGCAGCAATGTCATGTGAAACCATTCCACCTATTATTTCTAACGTGTAAGCCGTAACTGATTCAGTGGATTCTGAAGGTGAAGAAGGCTGTTTTGGTGATTCGGTCTCCTTACCTTCTTCTTTATTTGCATTTTCAATTGCCTGAAACCTATCTTTTGTTAAAATAATATATTCATGATCAGCTAATAAGGTCTTCGCATTTTCAATCGTTAATTCTTCCGGTTTCTCTTTTTTCAAAGCCGAAAAATAAAATGAGCCAATAATACAAACAGCAACGAGTATTCCAAATGCAAAGGCACGTGTATTCCTTTTGTTCATGTCTTATCCTCTTCCGATCTTTTCTGCTAGGATTGATTCAACTTCACCTGGTGTTAAGGATGATTGCCTTGCAATTTGATCTACTGTTAGCCCCTGCTGAACTAAGGACCACACCTGATTCTTGATAATATCATGGATTTCCTTCTTCTCATTTGATAGCAAAGGAGGACGTATAGTAGAAACCGGTTGAAATTCAATATCGTTAACAAGCAGTTCTTCCTCAAGAACCTTTAATTTTTTCTTAATGATATACATATCTTGAATTTGCTGCATGGATAGCTGATCTATCTCTTCACGAATAATCTTATACGGATCCTTCATAAAGACTGAACATATTAGCAGAATGACAGCAAAGGCGAGCAAGCCAATCATTAAATATTCCAAATAAGTCACCTCAATTTTTGTTCTGCCAATATTTTATCATTTATAGTGACAAATTTCGATTTGGATTGTTTATGTGAACAAAGATTAAAGTTTTTTTGTCGGATTTTATTCGGTTTTATAAAAGAGTTTTTGTCGAAAAAATCCAACTTTCTTGTAAAAGATAGGAAGGAAAAATTTTTCTTAGTTAGCAAATGCAAGTATAGAAACAAAACGCAAATTACGACAATTTCCGTTCATTGTGAGAGTGAGTTTTCAGTGATAACATATAGAAATAAGGAATAAATTTACTCTATTACTCATATATATTGTTTTCTCGCAGATTAACGGGCTGTAAGACCCCCCACTTCAAGAAGTAGAGTAAAACAAAAATTTCTAAGTGGGGAATCAACAGCCCGTAAAGGC
>NZ_JBALNX010000049.1:182778-202600 GCF_036962035.1 Bacillus sp. JJ1773 | reverse complement strand
AACAATCAGTGGGGGATGATAGAAAACCCCACTGATTGAAGTTTCACTTTATCTCAATTGAGCATGAGGTGCATCATGACTGAAAGATACTTTCATTTAAAAATAATTTCCAACAGCCTTTGTTATGCATCATGGGATATTCCTCTTCATATTAGAAACCTTGTGGAATGTTATTTCAGCAGATCCTTCTCTAAATTGACCAAGACTATTCGTCTTTATAATGCCGCAGAGGGTATAAGAGGAAGAGAGGCATATGATCAAGAAATGATCATTGGGAGGAATCAATCACAGAGAATAGTTGAGGGGCTTACGAAACATCAAAGTTACAATGCAGAAGTCGGGATCAAACTATCAAGTAATCATTTCTTTCCCATACTTCGATCAAATCTCATTGCAAGCGATACGCTAAAAAGCGAATGTGAGCTTCGTAGGGCTTGCACTGAACCTTCCGATCTACCTTATCCTTGGTCCAAGCTGGTTAGCACCTATTCGTATTATGTGCCAAATAACAGGAACGAGGACTTTTCCTTAAAATATAAGTATAAACAAACAGTTGCCTATGAAGATAAAAAATTGGAGCTTTCAAATGTAAAGAAAATGTCTAGGGAAATAGACAATTCACGTATAATGGTTAAAAAAAATGCCAAACGAAGAATTCTAATTCTATCATGGGAATATCCTCCTCACCTTGTTGGCGGTTTATCAAGGCATGTTCAGGGACTTGCTGACTGTCTTCAAACAATGGACTATGAAGTGCATGTCATTACTTCAAATCCAAATGAAGCGGCGGAGGAAGAAATGAATGAGCGTGTTCGGATACATCGTGTAATCCCATTTAATCAACAGGATGAAGATTTTCTTAGCTGGATAGGCGGATTAAACTTAGCCATGCTGAATAAGGCATTGGAGATTGATAAAATATATCGCTTTAACTTGATCCACGCCCATGATTGGCTTGTTGGAGCAAGTGCTATTGTCTTAAGAAATACCCTTCGCATTCCGTTAATTGCAACTATTCACGCAACGGAATATGGAAGAAACAAAGGTATCCATACAGAGCTTCAAAAATTTATTCACGAGAAGGAACAACAATCAATTATTCAAGCGGATACAGTCATTGTCTGCAGTGAATATATGAAACGAGAGCTTAATCAAGTGTTTCGTTTACGAAACGAAAAGAAACTTCATATAATCTCAAATGGAACAGCAGCAAATACGCATGTGAAAGACGGATTGAAGGCTTTAGAAGTGATGCCTATTCAAAAAAATAAGCGTCTGATCTTTTCGATTGGACGCATCGTTAAGGAAAAAGGATTTGACACAATAATAGAGGCAGCCCAAAAAATGCAAAGACATTTCCCTGATGTATATTTCATAGTTGCAGGTAAGGGGCCTCAGCTTGATGAATACAGGAGGATTTCAGATGGTTTACAGCTGCAAAATCAACTTTTCTTTGTTGACTATGTAACAGATGAGCAAAAGTCTGCATTGTTTAACATTTGTAATATCGCTGTTTTTCCTAGTCGCTATGAACCCTTTGGAATCGTTGCACTAGAAGCAATGCAGGCGGGGAAGCCGACAATTGTTTCGAATACAGGCGGCTTAAAAGAAATAGTTCAGCATAAAAGATCAGGAATGCTCATGAAACCGGGATGTTCAGACAGCTTAATCGAGCAAATTAAGTACTTGCTAGAAAATGAATCCCATGCAGAGCAAATCGGACTGTCCGGAAAAAAACGGGTCGAGACCATTTTTAGCTGGGAGAAAGTAGCTGAAGAAACAGTTAAAGTATACGAAGAATTACTTATTCATCTAAATAATGAAAATGATTAATATGCTGACAATTTATTCGGAGGTGAAATGAATATGAAAATAAAAACTTGGATTCAACCAAAAGCTACAGAGGAAAACATAATTTCGAATAAAGAAGGGATAGAAGTTATTCCTGGGATCTGGATTGATGGAAAGACATATTGGCTGACTCCAGGAGTAGAAACAATGATTGCAGAAGAAGGTTTGTCAGTTCACTTACAACAAGAGAAAGGTTCCCCAGCTGTACAATTGTATAATGTCAGTATTACCAACTTTCGTGAACGTCAGCTGCATGTAAAGCTGCTTATTCAAAATAGGCATTATCAAAGCCGAAATAGATTCAATCATTTTTTCGAAGATCATGAGCATCTTTCATTTATTTCACCTTCCGAGAAGGTTGTTTTCCACTTAGACAATCATCAAGTGCATTTAGCCAACGGGTATTGCCAAGGGAAAACATTCAGGGCTAGCACCATCCAATCTATTAGGAATGTCTTTACTGATCATATTTGGGCGTGTCCTACAACAGGAAAACTTCAATATAATCCGATGGCTAATGGCGATGCTGTCAGTTTATTTCTCTATGATTGTCATTTCAGGGGGAAACAAACCATAGAAGGGAAATCATGGGTAATTAGCGGGGACAATGAGACAGAGCTAATAAAATTAAACGAGTCTCTTTTAAAAACACACTAGCATTTACATTTAAAAAGTGATATTATAAAAAGGTCGTATGAACGAACTAGTCTTTCAATAGTTTGGAGGGAAATTACATGCGTGTGAATATTACGTTGGCTTGCACAGAATGCGGAGATCGTAACTATATTTCTAAAAAAAATAAAAGAAACAATCCAGATCGTCTTGAGCTTAAAAAATACTGCCCAAGAGAAAAGCGTTCTACTACACATCGTGAGACAAAATAAGCAGTGGGGTGATTCCTACTGCTTTTTTTGTTGGCTATAAATTCATAAATGGGGGGGCTTTGGAATGATGGAAGAGAAAAAGATATTGCGAAAGAAAATAATTGATAGGCTTTCATCGATAAATAAACCTGTATATGAGCAACTTTCTTATCAAATTGCCAATCAGTTATTTCAGGATAAATATTGGAAGGAAGCTTCAACCGTTGGGGTTACTATTTCCAAGCAGCCAGAGGTTGATACATATCAAATTATTAGAAAGGCTTGGGAACAGGGAAAGCGGATTGTCGTTCCGAAATGCCTGCCAAAAACGAGGGAAATGGTATTCCGTACATTACATAGGTTTGATCAATTAGAATCGGTTTACTATGGATTACTAGAGCCCATCGAATCAGAAACAGATGAAGTATCGCCGAATGAAATAGATTTGATTATTGTTCCTGGCTTAGCCTTTACCGAGAATGGCTATAGACTTGGATTTGGCGGTGGCTATTATGACCGGTTCTTAACAAAATATAATGGCCACACTCTTTCACTTGCATTTCATGATCAAATTGTTTCAAAACTTCCAGTTGAGGACCATGATATCCCTGTCAGTAAAATTATTACGGACGAAAAGATTAAGTGTGTAAATGAATGACGCCGGTTTTCTATTTCTATTTATAGCCGCTACAGCCATTTGCGGATATTATTTTAGATTGTTAACCAGTTCAGGGAGTATAGCAGCGTTTATAGCTGGCCTAATTATTGGACTTGGCTTTGGTGTTAAAGGCTTGCTTGTGCTCGGTTTCTTTTTTGCCAGCTCCAGTCTATGGTCTAAATTCAAAAGAAGAAACAAAGTGAAAATTGAGCAGAAGCATGAAAAAGGCTCTCGCCGAGATTGGGTACAGGTAGTGGCGAATGGAGGTACGGCTGCTCTTTTTAGCATACTTTATCTAGCTTCCCCTCAAGAAATCTGGTTTTATGGATTTGCCATTTCTATTGCTGCGGCTAATTCTGATACATGGGCGTCTGAAATAGGTTCTACGAGCAAACAGGCACCTATTTTTATTCGTTCAATGAGACAGGTTGACGCAGGTACCTCGGGCGCCGTTAGCGTTCTTGGGACCTTTGCTGCTCTGTGTGGGTCTTTTTCGGTGGCGATCCTTTGTTTTTATTTATTTCCTATTTCATTTACTGGACTCCTGATTATTTTCGTGTTTGGATTTGTTGGGAATATAATAGATACGATGTTTGGGGCTTTTATCCAAGTAGTCTATCAGTGCAAAATATGCGGGGCTGAAGTAGAGGCAAGTAACCATTGCGGGAAAAGAACCATTTACAAAAGAGGGCTAATTATGATGAATAATGATATTGTGAACTTTTCATCGGGTTTTCTAGCTGCATTATTAGGATTACTTTTCCTCTTATTAGTTGGTACCATAAATGGATAAAATTTATATATTCATCTCAAACTAGAATAAGGAGGGATGAATATGGGTCGTATAATATCAATCATCATGATTGGAGTTAGCGGATATTTAATTTTTCAAAATCGGTACCGAGCGATGAATGTATTATTTAGAAATGCTATTTTGCGCCGAATTTTCGTCAATTCCATCATGGGACTTCCGGGAGTGAAAGATCGTTTAATGAAATTGGTCTTCCCGCCAGGACCTGCTGAAACACATTAGAAAAAGACCTTTTGAGGTCTTTTTCTTTTGCGTTTACAGGAGTTATTGCCTATAGTAAAAATGAGGTTCAGTTTTTTGGCTCTATGTCATATTTACATTAATATAAAAAAGTAAGCTTGAAAAAGAGAGTAGGGGGAACCCCGGTGAATTTACAAGAAGATTATTTGTTCTGGAAGCTTGCCCATTATTTCATTTCGGAACATAATTATCGCATTGTTCAATTAGCTGAGCAGCATCAAGAATTATGGCTGGAAAAATTGGAGAACAAAGAGGCTCAAGTTATTAGATTGCTCAAGTATAATTTAGATTGGAGCAATTGGATGCAGAAGGACATTGAGCATACTGCGATGAATGGAGAAAGAATTCGAAAGCAGCTTATGCGCGGTGAAATGAATGTCATTAATTTATACATCTCCGCTTATCCGCCAGTAGATGATTATGAATTTAGAATTGAAAAGCCATTTATTCAAGCAGACAAAGAAAAAACAAGGGTAACCTCGATCATTTTCGATCGGTCCCATTATGAAGAAAGCTTAACAAAGCTTAACAGTATTTTTCAAAGCATTCATTCAATATCGATAAACAGAGAAGGCTATACGGAGAGTGATATTGAAGAAGTGAAGCTTGCGGCGTTATCGGAAGCATCTAATCGGCATAAGAAGGAACAAGCCCTATTTCAATATGGAAAGCCTTTTTTTACATATGTATTTATGATTATTCAAGTAGCTATGTTTCTTTTGTTGGAATGGAAGGGTGGAAGTACGAACACATCTACACTTATTGAATATGGTGCTAAGTTTAACCCGCTCATTCTCGAAGGTGAATGGTGGCGGTTTTTTACACCTATTATTCTACATATAGGGCTGCTCCATTTATTAATGAATACACTTGCGCTTTATTATTTAGGGACGACAGTCGAAAGAATATATGGCAATGCCCGCTTTCTCTTCATCTATTTGCTTGCTGGATTTTTCGGTTCTTTATTAAGCTTTGTCTTCAGTCCTAACTTATCAGCAGGCGCAAGTGGTGCTATCTTTGGCTGCTTCGGAGCCTTGCTGTATTTTGGCGTTATTTATCCAAAGCTATTCTTTAGAACGATGGGCTTAAATATTATCGTTATTCTAGGTATTAATCTTGTCTTTGGCTTTACGATGCCAAGCATCGATAATGCAGGACATATTGGCGGATTAATCGGTGGATTTTTGGCAACTGGAATTGTTCATTTTCCGAAGAAAAAAAGGCTGCTTATTCAAGGAGTTTCTATAATTATTGCAATTGTATCTATTACAGGATTGTTGAAGTATGGCTTTAATGAGCCAGGACGAGTATTAAGTGAACATTCAGCCTTAGTCATGGCACAGGAATATATGAAAACAGAGGAATATGATAAAACTGTAAACATACTTCAGAATTATGCTAATGATCATTCAGCTTCTGCAGAGGTTTATTTCCTTCTCTCTTATGCAGAAATAAAAACAAACGAAATACAAAAGGCAAAAGAGCATTTACACCTAGCGATAGAACAAAGAAAAGACTTTCATGAGGCTTATTATAACTTAGCCCTCCTATATGTTCAGGAGGAAAATTTCAACGAAGCGCAAAAGTTTGCTAGTATTGCCGCTGAGTTAATGCCTGATCAACAGGATTATCAGAAATTGCTGCAGCAGATTAAAGAGCAAGTAAAGTAAATAGACAGAAATTATTATGATATGAGGGACAAGAATGAAAACGATTTATGATATTCAGCAATTCCTGAAAAAATTTGGCACATTTATTTATATAGGGGATAGGGTAGCGGATTTGGAGCTGATGGAAGCGGAGATAATGGAACTTTATCAAGCACAGCTAATGGAAACGAAAGATTATCAAATGGCGATTTTATTATTAAGACATGAGATCCAGCATCTCAAAGAAAAGGACTAAATTTTTATGACTGTAAGAAAAAGTATTCGTTCCTTTGCGAATGCTTTTTTTATTTTATTAAGTTATAGGAATGATGGGACTTCCTTAGTATGGATCAGGTTTGTTAACAAAAATAAATAAAAACAAAGGACTATGACAAATTGATCATTTTTATAAAAAAGGACAAACACGAAACTTTTGGAGGTTTAAAACGTCTAATATTTTGGGTAAAGAGAAGTCTACAATTATATAAAAATATGTTTAAGCCTGATTTGATTTTATGTAAAAAAAGAGTTAAGATAAGGTTTGATTTAAAACCACTATCCTAAAATTGTAAAAAAATTAAAAAAATTTCCATATCTGTTCCAAAAAAACAGGGAGGGTAACAGTGACTATGAAGAATTTCAAATGGTCAAAGATATCGCTTGTTGGAATTGCGATTGTGCTGCTTTGGCTAAAAACGTACATTACCTATAAAACTAGCTTCGATATTAAAATAGAAAATTGGAAGCAAGAATTTATTTTGTTTATCAACCCATTGAGTTTCTTGCTCTTTATTTTGGGTATTAGCTTATTTCTTAAGGAAAAGAACCGTAATCGATATATACTTATTACGAGTTTTGCCATTTCAATGGTATTGTTTGCTAATGTAGTTTTTTATCGGTTCTTTAATGACTTCTTAACGATTCCTGTCCTTTTTCAAACAAGCAATATGAGTGATCTTGGCAGCAGTGTAAATGAATTGCTTAGCTTTACTGATCTACTGTATTTTGCGGATTTTATTATTTTGGCAATAATTGTCGTCCTAAAACCAGCATTTATTTCATATAGGGAATTCTCTAAAGTAGACCGGAGAGCGTTTTTCTTAATTTCAGCTGCGATTGCCTTTTTTAATCTTGGACTTTCTGAGACGGAGCGTCCTCAGCTGCTTACACGTACATTTGACCGTGAAATGCTTGTCAAAAATATCGGGACATATAATTATCATATTTATGATATGTTCCTTCAATCGAAGTCATCTGCACAAAGAGCATTAGCTGACGGCAGTGAGTTAGTTGATATTGATAACTATATCCATGCTAACTACAAAAAACCGGACGATGAAATGTTTGGGATTGCAAAAAATAAAAATGTCATTTTAATTTCAATGGAATCAACTCAAAGTTTTGTTATTAATGAAAAGGTGAATGGGCAAGAAATCACGCCGTTTTTAAATCAATTTATTAAGGATAGTTATTATTTTGAGAATTTTTATCACCAAACTGCCCAAGGCAAGACTTCAGATTCGGAGTTTATCGTAGAGAACTCTCTTTATCCTTTAAGCCGTGGGGCAGTATTCTTTACGCATTCTGGGAATGAATATACTGCGACACCTGATATTTTGAGCGATAATGGCTATTTCACTGCATCTTTGCATGCGAACAATAAGAGCTTTTGGAACAGAGATATTATGTATCAATCATTAGGATATGACCGTTTCTACTCACTGCCTGATTATGAAGTTACGGAAGAGAACTCCGTTGGCTGGGGGATGAAGGATATTGATTTCTTTGAACAATCGATTCAGCATTTAAAAGAAATGCCGAAGCCGTTTTATGCAAAATTTATCACGCTAACGAATCACTTTCCATTTGAACTAGATGAAGAGGATCGATTTATTGAACCGTATACGTCAAATAATAAAACAGTTAATAATTACTTTCCAACTGTTAGGTACACAGATGAGGCTTTAAAGTTATTTATTGAGAGGCTGAAAGAAGAGGGCTTGTACGATGATTCGATCATCATTCTTTATGGAGACCATTATGGCATTTCCGAAAACCATAATAAAACAATGGGTGAGTTTTTGGGAACGGAGGTAACACCATTTGTAAGTACAGAGCTCCAAAGAGTGCCATTCATCATCCACATTCCTGGACAAAAGGGCAAAACATTATCCACTGTCTCTGGTCAAATTGATGTCAAACCTACAATTCTTCATTTATTAGGCATTAACACGAAGAATAATATCGATTTTGGTTCAGATTTATTCTCAAAGGATAAATTGGAATTTACTGTTCTGAGGGATGGAAGTTTTATTACAAAAGATTATATTTACACACGTGAAACTTGCTATGATAAGAAAACAGGAGAGCCTACTGAAAGTAACGCCTGTGAACCATATATAGAAAAAGCAAAAAATGAGCTCGAATACTCCGACAAGATTATTTATGGTGACTTGCTGAGATTCTATGAGGATAAAGAGCTTATGGGCTCAAACCTTTATGAAAATGAAGTACTTATTAATGCCGAATAAAGAGAGAAAGTCTGCAATCATATAATTGCGGGCTTTTTTGTTCCCATTGCATTTTTTTCTGTAAATATTCATAAAAATGAATGGATAAGGGAGGAAGATAAAATGAAAGTTAAAGTACGTGCTGGAGATACACTGTGGTATTATAGCCGCCTTTTAATGGTCCCTCTGAATTTATTAACGGATTCAAATCCTTCGATTAATCCAAACTCCTTAAACATAGGACAGGACATCCAGATTCCAGGATTTAAAGCAGTTCCATATAAACTAAAGAATGGGGATACCTTTTGGAAGCTAAGTCAGGCCAGACATCTATCCGTTGATGCATTACTCCTAATGAATCCAAAAACAAACCCAAACCACCTTCAAGCAGGGGAAACCATACTAATCCCATCCAGGGTGATAACACCCATTGTCAATGGGAAAAGGAATTATAATTTTGAGGCTCTAACTGAGGATATTCGAAGCTTACAAACCATCTATCCATTCATAAAGATAAACACAATAGGCAACACTGTACTTGGGAAGCCGATTCAAGAGATTCGATTAGGAAAAGGAACAAAAAAAGTTCATTTTAATGCTTCTTTTCATGCTAATGAATGGATTACCTCGGGGATTTTAATGGCTTTATTGAACCATTTCCTATTATCTTTAACAAATGTGAAACCGATAAGAGGACTCCAGACGATGCCTTTATACCAGTCAGTAGATATTTCCATTGTACCTATGGTAAATGCGGATGGGGTAAATTTAGTGATAAATGGCCCTACAGAGGATGTAAGAGAGCGAGTGATTGGAATCAATCGGGGAAGCTCAAATTTTAGCGGCTGGAAAGCAAATATTAGAGGTGTTGATTTAAATGATCAATTTCCTGCAAAATGGGAAACCGAAAAGGAAAGGTCCCCTGAAAAGTCCCCAGCCCCTAGAGATTATCCGGGTAGTGCCCCATTAACTGAGCCCGAGGCCATTGCGATGGCAGAACTAACAAGATCGAGACAATTTAACCGTGCGCTTGCCTTTCATACACAAGGGGAGGAATTTTATTGGGGATATGAAGGAATGGAACCCACAGAATCAAGTGTATTGGCGAGAGAGTTTGCTAGAGTGAGCGGATATAGGTCAGTTCAATATATCGAAAGCTATGCAGGCTATAAAGATTGGTTCATTAAAGAATTCCGCCGTCCTGGTTTTACCATTGAGCTCGGAAAGGGAATAAATCCTTTGCCATTATCCCAATTTGATGAAATATTTGAAGAAGTGCTTGGTATTTACCTAGCAGCCTTATACATGTAAAATGAATGATAAAAGCCGTTTTTCGGCTTTTTCCTTTTAATAAAGAATAGCCATAATGAAACATTTTAGATTATATTCCGTAATACTACGTATAGGGAAAAAAGGGGGGGAGGACTTGATACAAAAATTTAAAAGCACTGGCATATTGTTTTATTTATTATGTTTTTTCCTCCTCTTTTTATTAGTTGGGTGTCAGTCCGAGAAAGAAACAGGGATACAGCCAATCCAGAAGCATAGTCAATCATTACATAAGGCAGCGATTCCTCATTCTTTTTTGTTAAATGAAGTCCAAGCCCCTGTTTCTATTCAAAAAGGACAATTTAATTCAATAAATGGTTGGCTAAATAATGATACGATAATTTATATGACAAATGTGGAACTTGGGACAAATATATACACCTATAATATTTTTACAGGTGAAACTCATTTGATAATGGAAAGTGAGGCCCCTGTTTCGTCAGTAATGGCTAGCCCTTCCGGCAATCAAGTGTTGATTCATTCCGCTCCAAATTCATATGAAGGGATCATTTCGATTGTCGATACGAAAGGAAAAGAAATTTTGAATAAACGGATAAGTGCATTTGAAATTCATTTCGAATGGAATCCTTATGATGAGGACAAAATCCTTATTTCGTCATTTACGGAGGGATGGGATTATTCAATATACTTGCTATCAATAAAGGATAAGACATTGGATGAGATTGAAAATAAGGAGCCATTCGTATATTGGTTTGCTAAAGATGAAATAATTTACTTAAACTGGAGTCAAAATGATCTCTCTCTCTTTGCTCCTCTCGTCAAAAGAAACATAAATGAGCCGAATGAAAAATTTTTGCTTAATGAAATATATTATATAAAGACAATAAAAGATCTATTGATGACCATAACGGTGAATTCAGAAAATAGCAATGAAGCAGAATACACCTTTTTTTCAAAGGAACTTGAGAGGCTTGCTTCCATTTCTGTACCGCATTTAACACGTTTTTCAGACTGGCTTGTTCCTTACTTTGACTTTGACCAAAATCATCGTTTTATTTCATTACAGCCTCTTTTCAGTACAGATGCGGATACGTATACTAATGGATTCCAGCTTATTTCGTTTGATATCGTAAATGGAGATAAAAAGGTTATCATAGATAACATGAAGAATGAGCCATTAAGCTGTGCTCCAAGCGGAGATAAATGCTTGTATGGGTTTTACTTTGAAAAACTGATTAACTTAGAAACAAAAACAATCATTCCGTTAGTAAAAGATTATTAATGGTTGAATCAAAAAGACTGTCCTTTTATTACAAGAACAGTCTTTTTTGAAAAATTAGTGTACAGCAGGATAACCACTGTTAATTAGTGTTAATAGAGCAAATCCGCCAAAAAAAACAAATGAGCCAGCACCGAAAACGATACCAAGAACATTTTTGTTCTTAAGTGCACTTAATGTACCAAAAGCTGCAAGAACGGCAACCAATGCAAAAATAATGACTAGTCCCATAATAAATAGCCCCCTTTTAATGATCAACAGCAGGCAAATGCCTAGAAATTAAGAAAAACTCGTTCGAAAAACCTGTATGTAACTTATTTTTACATTCATATTATATTTTATATTTTTTTCCTCTGTTTGTCGAGTTCAAAAAATGACACTTCTATGTCATACGCATTGGCTATCCCCTTTACTAAATCTTTTAAATGATGTTCCACGAAATAAATAGCCGCTTTTTCATTCTCAGTATTAAAAATCAAATGCTCCTCAAGCTGAAATAGAGCCATTTGAATCGCTTCGTTTGCACCGCCGCATATTGAAAATCCACAAACCATTTCTTTTAGCAGAAATGTATGAGAATTTGTAATGAATCCGAAATCTGTAAAGGTGTCTCCTATAACTCCGGGGGTTAATTGGATAAGCTCAAACTGATTTTCAAACAACCCAGCTTCGAGTAATAAAATCTTTGATTCAACAGCATCCTTTTCTGATTCATATATAAATATAGTTTCAATAAAATCAAAAACATTAGTGTCACTAAGGATAATAGCCTTAAAGTCAGGTACTTCTTCCATAATAATATTTGCTTCAACCGCATAAAATATGTTCATTTTATTCTCCTTTGTTAGGATTGCTTTAAATATATTTTAAGGCCGTTTCCTTTAATAGTTCAATCCATATAGTGTAGAATAGAGCTAAATTAAGCTTTTTGGAGGTGTTAGTATTGGAATGGAATCAGCTTCCACTAGGTCCATTACAAACGAATTGCTACATATTGTCAAAGGAAAATAATATTTGCTTAATTTTCGATCCTGGCGAGGAAAGTGATAAGCTGAGCAGCTATATTCAGAAAGCGAATTTAAAGCCGGTTGCGATTATTCTGACACACGCTCACTTTGACCATATTGGAGCAGTTGATGATATTAGGGAGGAGTACAATATTCCGGTATATATTCATGAAAAAGAGGCTGGTTGGCTTCTTGATCCGGCATTAAATGGTTCCTCGCGTTATGAAATGATACCGAATATTAGCGGCAAGCCTGCAGATATTATTATCAATAATGAACAAGAGATCAGGATTGGGGATTTTACCCTCCAAATTTATGAAACTCCAGGACATTCACCAGGGAGTATTTCCATTTATATCAAGGATTCAGGCTTAGTCGTTGCAGGTGACGCATTGTTTTATGGAAGCATTGGGCGGACAGACCTGCCTGGCGGAAATCATCAGCAGCTATTAAATAGCATACATAATAAATTATTAGGGTTGCCAGAAGAAACGATCGTTCTTCCAGGACATGGACCTGCCACTACAATCGGACAAGAGATGGATACAAACCCATTTTTAAATGGCTTTTAACATTTGAAATGTGGAAAAGGCGGCTATGAAATAGAAAAGCCCTTCTCAAATGAGAAGGGCTTTTCTGGGGGATGTTCTATTCATATAATGGGAGGGGATATAGTTAAGCTACTTAATTTACAATATAATAAAGTTTTCATCGTGTCAATAGTGTTAACTTAAAAAAGGAGTTTTTATGATAAATTTTTTAAAAGAGTTTATATCGAACCACCCATTCAAAAGGATTACATATGCGGAATATATGGAAGTGGCACTTTATCACCCCGAGTACGGCTATTATATGAGAGAAAAGGAGAAGATTGGCCGCAAAGGGGACTTCATCACCTCAAGCAATATATCAGATTTTTACGGCAAATCCATAGCGAAATGGTATTATAAGCAAATGAATCAATTGAAGCTTGCTCCGGCTATATGTGAGATTGGAGCAGGTACTGGCCGCTTTGCAAAAGCATTTATTGATGAATGGAATCACCTTTCATCGGTCCCGATTCGTTATTCTATTTTAGAAGCAAGTCCGTATCATCGAAAGGTGCAGCAAAAAGTACTGCACTTTAACGATTACGTGAAACAAATTGAAGGTTTAGACGAAATTAATCCATTTGAGGGTTTAATCTTTTCAAATGAATTGTTTGATGCTCTTCCTGTTCATGTTATCGAAAACCATAATGGACAATTGATGGAGCTGATGATTGGCCTAAACAATGATCAGTTAGTTGAAATAGCTGTACCATTGGAAAATGAGAAGATAATGACCTTTATTAAGAGCAGCGGATTAAAATTAAATAATAAACAAAGAATTGAAATTCCTTTATTAATGGAGGAGGTTATCAGTAACATAGCCAATGCGCTTACAAAAGGATTGGTTCTCACTGTTGACTACGGTTATACGAACGAAGAATGGCAGGAGCTAGGAAGAAGAGATGGCAGTCTTCGAGGATATTATCAGCATCAGCAATTTAATCATGTACTCATGCATCCAGGAGAGATGGATATTACAAGTCATGTTCATTTTGATTCTCTTATCCGAATTGGGAATCAGTTAGGATTGGCTTTTCAGCAGAAATGGAGACAGGATGAATTCTTATTAACTACAGGTTTATTAGATGAATTCCAGAATCATTATGACCCCGACCCTTTTTCAGAAGTAAGCAAAAGAAATCGAGCGATTCGGAGTCTCATTATGCCTTCAAGTATTAGCGGATCATTTCATGTAATATTGCAGAAAAAAGGAATAGAATAGAAAAAAATAAAAAAGCGATGCTTGCATCGCTTTTTTATTATGTAGGTATAATTCTTAATGACCACTTACTCCTGGTGTCATCATAAACGTTGACCAGTAAGTGAAGCCAACGAAGAACACTGTTAAATATGCGGCAAAAACATACATATACATACGCTCTGAAAGCTTTAAGTAGCTTAAAAGCAGGAAAAATCCTGTTTGGCCGAAGAAGATTAAAGATGTTGTATACATGTCGCCTACGAAGAACATGACTGCAAAAATCCCTGTCCAGAATCCTAATACTCTGTACATACGATCCATGTGTATCCCTCCTTTTACCATTACAAGTACATCATTACATATTATAAGTTATTCCCAACTTAAAAGTAAACCACTCTTTATGAATATTGTTTAACGAGGATATAGGCGAAGCGCGACGGGTTCATGCTTCCGATTATCCTTTGAACTATTATTTCATTATTTTGTAACAATTGCATGATAAGCACATGTTTCACAGCCATTTAGCATATTTGCATTTTCGACTAATTCTACAGAACCAAATAATGCTTCAAACATCCCTTTAAGAAACTCTGAATGCATACCGCAAACAGATTCTGAATAATCTCCAGCCACTTCTTTAAATGGGCAGTTAAAGATTTGAAAATAAATTTTTGAATCGTCTTCATTTGCTTCAAATTCTGGATGGAATCCTGACATGATAGCTGCATTTTTAATAATATTTAGTTTTTGTTCGAATGAAAGCGACTCATTAAATTGAGCAGAACGGCTCGTTTCTTGCTCAATTAATTCATGTCCAAACTTTTTACCTGTATCGTATAAAGCCTGTTTAGCAGCTTCACCAAGTGAAAGCAATGATTGCATAGCAATCTTTGAAAGGAGCTGGTAGTCACGATACGGAAAATGAAGCTGTATCACATCATCTGATAAACGATAAAGTCTGCTTGGACGCCCGCCTTTTCCAGTTTTTTGCGTCTCTGATACAAGCATATTAACATCCTCTAGCTTTGAAAGATGTAGCCTGGCAACGTTTGGATGAATATTAAAATTATCTGCGATTTCCTGGACAGTTACTTCCTTATGTCTTTTCGTAATGTATTGATAAATATAATAACGTGTTGGATCTGATAAAACATTTGTAATTTTTAAAGTTTGTTCCACGTAACTCACCTCAGAACGATATTGATCCCATTATAATACAGTTTTTTAGAGTTAACACTGTATTCACTATAAGTTTATAAAATGTTCACAAATATCCACTCATGTATTTTAGCTGCCAATAGTGATTAAACATGGTTTTTAGGATAGAGGTTTAGTCTTAGTGTAAGAATTATTATTTTTTTCATGCGAAAAATTTGTCAAAAATAAAAGGAAAATATATAATAAGGTCGAATATGTCTTTAATGACTATTCAAAATTTTATAAATTCTAAAGGTGGTGTAATGTTCAGTTGAACATGATCGAAAAATTAGCAGAAAAAATAATCAAGGATGCAGTTCGAAATCAAGCCTCGGATATTCATATTGTCCCCCGCAGACAGGATACACTCATTCAATGGCGCCTCGCAAATAAACTAGTTCCCAGACTCTATCTCCCTAAAGAAGAATGCGACAGACTAATCTCCCATTTTAAATTCACCGCATCGATGGATATTGGCGAAAAAAGACGCCCACAAAGCGGAGCCTATTCTTACGTAATTGATGGAAAAATAATTGGATTGCGTTTCTCCACTCTGCCATCAAGCCACAACGAAAGCCTAGTTGTTCGAATCCTTCCTCAGCAAGAGCAAATTCCTTTTTTTCAAATTTCCTTATTTCCAGCTATGACCCGTAAAATGCTTGCCTTACTCAAACATGCCCACGGCTTAATCATTTTCACAGGCCCAACCGGATCTGGAAAGACCACAACTCTTTATTCCTTATTGAACGAGACCTCCCATATGTTTAACCGCAATGTCATTACATTAGAAGACCCAATAGAAAAAGAACATGATATGGTTCTCCAAGTACAAGTGAATGAAAAAGCGGGTGTTTCTTATGCTGCTGGTCTAAAGGCAATCTTAAGGCATGACCCAGATATTATTATGGTTGGAGAAATAAGAGATGCGGAAACCGCAAAAATTGCTGTACGTGCTGCGCTGACGGGGCATTTAGTGCTTTCAACCATGCATACAAGAGATGCGAAAGGTGCCATTTACCGGTTAAATGAATTCGGTGTCAATTGGGTAGAAATAGAACAAACTCTTGTTGCTGTAACAGCACAAAGGCTGGTCGAATTGACCTGTCCATTTTGCCAAGGGGAATGTTCACCCTATTGCTTTAGCTATGGAAGATGGAAGAGAGCGAGTGTTTTTGAGCTCCTTGCAGGGCGAGCTTTACACGCAGCGATGATGGAGGCGAAGGGTGAGTATATGGATGTGGATTATTTTACATTAAAAGACGTCATCAAGAAGGGCATTGCTCTAGGTTATATTAAAGGAACAGAATTTGATCGGTGGGTGCTGGATCATGCGGAGGCATAAGTGGAGTCTTCAGGAACAAAGCCATTTTCTAAAAAGAACAGGAGAGCTTCTTTCGAGAGGCTACCCGCTTTCCGAAGCAATAGAATCCATTCTGTTTCAGCTTCCGCGAAGAAAGAAAAAGGAGGTAGGAGAGTGTTTATCTGATTTAAGAGAAGGCTATCCGTTTTATCAAATATTATCAAAGCTGCAGTTTAACCGACACCTCATTGGCTATGTCTATTTTGCCGAACAGCATGGCGGCTTGGCTCAGGCATTCCAAGAAGGCAGTGAAATGATGTTAAAAAGAGACAGGGATTTGGAAAAGCTGAAAAAACTGCTTGTGTATCCCGTGTTATTAATTTTCATTACTTTAATGTTATTCATCTTTGTTGACTATATGATCCTCCCAAGATTTTCTTCATTATTTTCTTCAATGAAGCTAAAGCCAAACTTTTTTATGAAGGCAGTCTCTTTCTTTGGCAATATAATGCCTTTCTTCTTCGTTTTTTGCATCTTTTTCTGTGCTGTTCTTCTCGGTTACTACCTTTTACAATTCCGGAAAAATTCTCAAGTCAGGCAAAAAAGTAAGCTCGTTTCAATTCCGTTGATGGGTCCTTTTTTAAAATTGTTTTACTCACATTATTTTTCGATCCAAATTAGTTATTTATTATCGGGTGGTCTGTCGATTCACGAGGCATTAAGAATGTTTAAGAAAAATGAAAAACAGCCTCTGTATCAAGAGCTAGGGGCAGACATAATAGATAATTTGCGAAAGGGGGAGAGGCTAGAGGATATACTAATGGGCTATTCCTTTTTAGAAGCTGAGCTTCCTTATATTATTAGGCATGGCCAGAAAAACGGGAAGCTCGATCAGGAGCTGGCTTTCTTTAGTAAACATTGTTTAACGGTAATTGAAGAGCGTTCAGAAAAATTACTAAAGACCATTCAGCCGATTTTGTATTCAGTTATTGGTGTCATGATTGTATTTATGTATTTAGCTGTACTATTACCAATGTTTCATTTACTGGAGGGAATTTAAATGAAAGCCATGAAAAAAGAAAACGGATTTACTCTAATAGAAATGATGATAGTTTTACTAGTGATTTCTGTTTTGTTGATCATAACTATTCCAAATATCACAAAGCATAATTCTAAGATCAACAGCAAGGGGTGTGAGGCATTTGTAAAGATGGTACAAGCCCAGGCTCAGGCTTATGAAATTGAAAAGAAATCACCGCCAGCAGATATTGATGCACTCGTTGCTGCTGAATATCTTAATGAGAATGAAACAACATGTCCAAATGGAACAGCAATTGAGATTTCAGCAGATGGAAAAGTGTCACCTGCAAAAAAAGAGGGGTCTTAAGTTTTATGTTAAGAAAACAAGGAGGCTTCACTTTAATAGAATCTTTATTTGTCTTAAGTGTTTTTCTCATTATCGCCTCCGTACCTGCCTTTCTATTAAAGCCACATTTTATCTCCTTTGAAAAAGAAAAGTTCATTTCACAATTAAAAGCAGATCTTTACTATGCTCAGCAATATGCTCTTTCCCATCATATTGATGTGTATGTTCATATTCTTCCGGAAGCAAATAGGTATGTTATACATGAAAAGCTTAGTGCAAATTATTTGATTGAAAGAGAAATACCAAAAGCCATTACAGTACAAGAGGACACTATGAAGCTCTACTTTTATTATCAATCAGACGGGAATATTAATAGATTTGGTTCCTTTGTTATCTATGCAGGCAAGGAGAGATATCGGTTTACGTTTTATATTGGAAAGGGAAGATTTTATGTTGCGAAAGAATAAAGGGTTCTTTTTGCCTGAGATGCTATTGACTCTTTCTGCATGGATTGTTATTGCAACCATATTTATACCGTTAATTATGAATTTAATCGATCAATCTGTTCAGCTTCGGCAGGAATTTGACAGTGCTCAAGCTTTATATGAGACATTGCTAAAGGCTCAAAAGGAAGGTTGGCTGCCTCAAACAGAATTGATAACAATTAATCAAACTGTTTATGAAATATATGAAGGGACTTCAGGGGTAAACGCTGGACAGGAGGTTTGCATTAAATATGAGAATGTATTCAAAAAGCTGCAGACGAAATGTGAAATATTTGAATAATAAAGGCTTCACAATGTTGGAAATGTTATATGCCTTTTCCATTTTTCTGCTTGTCGTTTCTTTTTTTCCACTTTTCTTTAAGTATATTATGGAAAATGAACAGCTTGAAAATAGGCTAAGAAGAATGGAATGGCATGTATTTGTCAATCAAATAAAGAAGGAACTTCGATTAGCGGATGAAATAAACGTTTCTGATAACAGGCTAGTATTAACAAAGCACGGTCAAATCATACTCTATGAGAAGCATGGAACTAATTTACGAAGACGGGTGGATTTCAAAGGGCATGAAATCGTCCTTCAGCAAGTAGACTCATTCCGGTTTTCTCCGATACATGATGGAGTCAAGCTGACGTTAAACGACCTTAATGGCCAAAAATATTCTGTATTATTGTATTCGTTCATAGGTTTGGAGGAGCATTATGCTTCGGAATGAAAAAGGATTTACCTACCCGCTTACCTTTTCTATTATCTTGCTCGTTGCTCTCCTCCTTACCATGCATATTGAATTTTATTTATCAGAGATTCGTTTTTTACAAGAATCAGAAGCACTTTTGAAACAAGAGTATTATTTATTAAGCTCGATGAAACGGATGGAAGACATTTTAAGAGCAGAGGATGAAGATCAGTACACTGGCGTATTTTCCTATTCAGATGGAGATGTCCGTTATGAAACAGATAAACTAACGGATACTTTGTTGATGTCAACATTTAATTTACACATGGGAACAAAAATTGAAATGCTAGCATACGGGTATTTTGATACGGAGGAGGGCAAAATGATAAAGTGGATAGAAAGAAATTGAATGGCTTTGCTTGAATAGTGGATGCTGAATAAATATGTTATTGAAGGGACATACTTGAAATGAAAGCAACTTAAATAATTTGAGCAGGGTGCAGCAATGAAATCGAATGATTATGTCAAGTACATTACCGAAACAGTTGTTAAGTATATTGATCAGCCAAAAGATGAGCGCAAGAAAAGCAAATTAGAAAAGAAGGATGTTAAAGAGCCGTTCTTATTTCGATGGTTTGGATTGATTCCCTACGTCCTCTACTATAATTTTAAGAGGAAGAAAGAAAACAAATATGAAAAGAAACCGTTCAAAATTTGAGCGGTTTCTTTTTACGTCTAGCTCCACAAGGAATGCTTCGGCAGCATAATCATCTCACGAGTATAAGCGTTAGCTTTTAGGAGGAGCGCCTAGCCCCGACGTACAGGACGTA